>VGTH01000027.1 GCA_016874755.1 Deltaproteobacteria bacterium
GGCCAGTGGTTACGGCGGGCAGCGCATTGGTTGGAATCGGTCCAATAACCGTATATTGATAGCGTTTTCCAATGCAGAAAACTACATGGACGAGCTATACAAGCTCTACGCAAACTGGGCCGCACTAAGATAATCTGCTAAAAGAACTAAAAACTCTCCGTGCCCGGAGGTGCGGCTTTGTGCCTGCACGTCATTCCCGCTTTGGAAAAAGAATTCAACAAGCCGGCGTTCACCAACTTGAGCGCGGAAGTATGGAACGATCTGATTCGTCCCGGCATCATCCCACCCGTCGAGGGATGGGGGAGACTGCTGGCAAACAGTTAGTTTCCCGCCACCGTCATTTTGGAAATTTTAATCGTCGGCGACGCGATCCGGCCGCGCATTTCCAAGTCGCTGCCGACCATTTCGATGTTTTTGAAAATCTCTTTCAAGTTGCCGGCGATGGTCACTTCTTCGACGGGATAGGTGAGCTTGCCGTTTTCGATCCACAAACCGGCGGCGCCGCGGGAATAGTCGCCGGTCACCATGTTGACGCCGAAGCCGATCAGCTCGGTGACGTAAAAGCCGTTCTTGACCGAGCCGATGATTTCCTCCGGCCCGTGCGTACCGGCGGCAAAGTAGAAATTGGTCGGCGACACGCCGGGAGGTTCGCCGACCGATCGCGACGCATTGCCGGTGGAGGGCATGCCAAGCTTTTTGCCGCTGTAAGTATCGAGCAAATAGCTCTGCAACTTGCCATTTTCGACGATGACTTTCTTGCTGATGGGCAATCCCTCGGCATCGAAGGGCTTGGAACCCAGCGCGCCGGCGATCGTGCCATCGTCGATCACGGTCACATTTTCCGATGCAATCTGTTCGCCCAATTTGCCGGCCAAAAACGACGCGCCTTTGTACAAAGCATAACCGGAGATCGCCGAAGATAAGTTGCGCAGGAGCGAGCCGGCGATTTCCGGCTCGAAAATAATCGGCACTTCACACGTCGCCACTTTGCGCGCGCCGAGGCGCCGCACCGTGCGCTCGGCAGCGCGTTTGCCAACCGCTTGCGGCGATTCCAACCGATCGAACCGGCGGTTGGACGAATACCAATAGTCGCGTTGCATCGAGCCGTTCTCTTTGGCCACCGGCGCCACCGAGATGCCATAGGTCGAACCGCGATATTCGCCGGCAAAGCCTTCGCTGCTGGCATAAATCACGCGGCCCGAGCCATTGGAAAATTCCGCACCTTCGGAATTGGTAATGCGCGGGTCATGACTCAATGCTGCCTTTTCAAGATCGAGCGCCATTTGAATACGCTCATCCACCGACAGCGTGCCTCCTGCATCATCGAGCAAGGCCAGATCCGGCACGTTGCGCGCCAACAGCTCCTTAGCCGGCAGCCCGCCGCTTGGGTCTTGCGCCGTCGCCCGCGCCATCTGCACCGTGTCATCGATCAGCTTGTCGATGGCGTCGCGCGAGATATCTGAGGTCGATGCCGACGCCGAGCTGTTGCCGAGAAACAGGCGCAGCCCGAGACGTTTCTCACCGGACTGACTGATCTTCTCGACCTCGCCCATGCGCACGGTGACGAAAAATGAATCACCCTCAACCATCACGACGTCGCCCGCCGTGGCGCCGCGACTCTTTGCCTTCGCAAGTATTTCTCTGCCGAGTTCTTGGGTCAGCTCTGGACGTTCCATCTTCTCTCCAATCCGTTCCAGCGGTTCAATCCCTCGATACGCGCTTCGCGCCACTCGGGATCGTCGGAATAAAGTCACCGTTTCCCCGAGTAATCCCGCAAGCCTCGATGGGTTTAGTGCGCCGTCCCCCCGACCGTGAGTCCGTCAATGCGAATCGACGGCAGCCCAACCCCCACCGGCACCGACTGGCCGTCTTTGCCGCAGGTGCCGACACCTTCGTCTAGTTTTAGATCGTTGCCGACCATCGACACGCGCGTGAGCACGTCGGGGCCGTTGCCAATTAACGTTGCGCCCTTCACCGGCGTCGTCACCTTGCCGTCCTCGATCAGATAGGCTTCGCTGGCGGAAAAAACGAATTTACCGCTGGTGATATCGACTTGGCCGCCGCCGAAAGAAACCGCATAGAGCCCCTTTTTCACCGAGCGCAAGATGTCTTCCGGCGCGCTCTCACCGGCAAGCATAAAAGTATTAGTCATACGCGGCATCGGAATACACGCGTAGCTTTCGCGCCGGCCGTTGCCGGTGGGCGCCATCTTCATCAGACCGGCGTTGAGCTTGTCCTGCAGGTAGCCTTTGAGGATACCCTTTTCGATCAACACGGTGCGGCGCGTCGGCGTGCCTTCGTCGTCAACGTTGATCGAGCCGCGGCGCGACGGAATCGTGCCGTCGTCGATCACGGTGCACAGCTCCGACGCAACTTTCTCGCCAATACGGTCTGAAAATGCCGAGGTCTTCTTGCGATTGAAGTCGCCTTCAAGGCCATGGCCAATCGCCTCGTGCAAAAGAATGCCCGGCCAACCGGGGCCAAGCACGACGTCCATCGTTCCAGCCGGCGCATCCTTGGCTGACAGATTTAGCACCGCTTGGCGCACCGCTTCGCGCGCGTAGCGCTCGTAATCTTTGGCGTCGATGAAAAAACCAAACTCGACGCGCCCGCCGCCGCCAAAGCTGCCCACCTGGCGGTTGCCGTTTTCTTCGACGATGCAGGTAACATTCAGGCGCGTCAGCGGCTGGACGTCGCCAATCACCAGGCCTTGGGAGTTCGCCACCAGCATGACCTTGTACTCGCAGCCGATCGACGCCATGACGTTTTTTACCCGCGGATCGAGGGCGCGGGCGTATTTGTCGATCTCGTAGAGCAGCGCGACTTTCGTGTCGAGGGGCACATCGTTGACCGGGGTTTTGATCGGATACAGGTCATGTGCCTCGGCCTTTGCTTGCCCCACCGGCACCGGAGCTTGGCCGACGCGATTCTGCGCGATGTAGTGCGCCGTGCGCGCGGCGATTTCCAAATTCTTGATCGTGATATCGTCCGTGTAGGCGTAGCCCGTCTTGGCCTCCGCCAGCACGCGCACCCCGACCCCGTTGGAAGTCGATTGCGAGCAGTTCTTGACGAGCCCCTCTTCAAGACTAACGCCTTCGTTCTTGCGATATTCAAAAAACAGGTCCGCGTAGTCAGCCTTCTGTCCGAGCGCCGCGCCAACAACTTTGTCAAGATCCTTGGTGCCGATGCCAAAATTGCTGTCGAAAAACTTCGCCGGGAGATTCTCCTGTTTCATAAGCGTTACTCCTTTACGAAATTTTTATCATGTGGCGGCCGACCTTTAAAGGCGCGCATTTACTTGATATGGAGAGCAGAGCACCGGCGACTTTCCAACTTGACACCGGCACTCATTGGGCTACAATTTCGCCAGCAACGGCTGTGGGGGAAGGAATTTATGGCTAACAAGAAAATCGTACACATCGTCGGCACCGGCACCATTGGCGAGCCCCTTATAGGCATCCTATCCACCTTTCGGGAACAATTTGGCATCGACGAAGTGACCTTCCATAAGCGCACGCCGTTATTGACCGACCGTTCCAAAGTTAAAGTCTCCGGCGCCAAGGGTGCCAAGCTCGCCGTCGACAAAGACCGCTGGTCGAAGTTTGTTGAAATGGGCATGGAGCCAACTTTCGAAGCCGAAGAGGCGATTGAGCGCGCCAGTGTCATTATCGATTGCACCCCGGTGGGCAACCAGAACAAGGAAAAGATCTACAATAAATACGCCGGCAACGGGCGCGGCTTCATAGCCCAGGGCAGCGAAGACGGCTTCGGCAAAAAATACGCACGAGGGATCAACGATAAAGCATTGGTCAAAGGCAAAGACCAATTCATTCAGGTCGTGAGCTGCAACACCCATAATCTCGCCGTGCTGATCGATACCATCGCATTGGGGCCGGAGAAGGAAGACAATCTGACCGAAAGCCGTTTTGTCTGTATGCGCCGCGCCAACGATCTGAGTCAAGAGGGTGATTTCATTCCAGCGCCCGAGGCCGGCAAGCATGACGATAAACACTTCGGCACGCATCAAGGCCACGATGCGCACGAGCTATTTAAAACCTTGGGGCTAGATTTGAATATTTTCTCGTCGGCGTTGAAACTAAACACCCAGTATATGCACACGATTCATTTCAACCTGCGACTGCGCCGCGCCATCGACAAGGACGAACTTTTGCGCCGCTTCCGCTCAACGCGCCGTGTTGCGTTGACAAACAAAGCTTCCTCCGCCTCGGTGTTTTCATTCGGCCGCGATCACGGTCTGTTCGGGCGAATTCTCAACCAGACCGTGATCGTTAATCAGAGCTTGACGATCCACAACCACAAAGAAGTGATCGGCACGTGCTTTACGCCCCAGGACGGCAATTCGTTATTAAGCAGTATCGCCGCCAGTTTGTGGTTTATGTATCCGGATTCATACGAGGAGAAGTTGGCGCCGGTGCGCCCCTATTTCTTCGACGAGATTTAACTTCGCCCTCTGTGTTCACAAAAAGCGACCGCGGCGCCCAGCCCGGTCGCTTTTTTATTGCTTCACGGCGGCAACATCGATGCCATCAAAAGCCACGGCATCACCGACCCGAATGCCGTGCTTCTGCGCTAGGCCGCCGTTGATCTCCAGCACAAACTGACTAGGCGTTGGCACGCCGCGCGGATCGAGGGAAAAAGGCACCGCCTGCTCGACGATACCGACGATTTTCTTGCCCGCGCTGATGAAGATCATATCCAACGGCAGCGGGGTATTTTTCATCCAAAACGACTGCGGATACTCTTGTGGGAAAATAAAAATCATGCCCCGGTCGGCCGCCATCTCTTTGCGATACATCAGGCCCATCTCACGTTTTGACGGTGTGTCGGCGATTTCCACGGAGAAAGCAATCGCTTTGCCGTCGCGCGTCGTGATCGTCACCTTGGGCTCAGCTTGACAGCTCGTTGCAGCCATAAGCAAAATTCCCGCAACCAGTAGCCGTAGCGCTTTCACCTTACTTGACCACGCTGCGGGCGACGATCTCGGCGATGTCCATCACCTGCATCGCGACCTCCGGCTCTTCTTTGGCGGTTTCCTCGGTGATCATCCGCATGCAAAACGGGCAGCCGGTGGCGACGGTTTTAGCGCCGCTTTGCTTTAGCTCGCGATAGCGGTTGGTGCTCACTCGTTCTTTGCCCTTTTCCTCTTCCTTCCAAAACTGGCCGCCGCCGGCGCCGCAGCAAAAACTATTGGAACGGTTGCGTTCAGGCTCGGTGAGTTTGGCGCCGGTCGCCTGGATCAACGCGCGCGGTGGATCGAAAATCCCGCTGTGGCGGCCCAAATAGCAGGGGTCATGATAGGTGATCGAGTCCGTGCCATTGGCCGCCAGTTTGATTTTTCCGTCGCGAATCAGCTCGTTGATAAAATCCGTATGATGCTTGACCACATAATTGCCGCCGAACTGCGGGTACTCGTTACCAATCGTGTGAAAGCAGTGCGGGCAGTTAGTGACAATGGTTTTGGCTTTGACTTCGTCGAGCACCGCGACGTTTTCCGCGGCCATTTGCGCGAACAAATATTCGTTGCCGGTGCGGCGCGCCGTGTCGCCGGTGCACTTTTCTTCGCGGCCGATGACGGCCCAATCGAGCCCAGCTTGATGAAAGATTTCCGCGAGGCTGCGAGCGATTTTCTGGGCGCGCGGATCAAATGCGACGGCACAGCCGACCCAATAGAGCACGGTCGGATTGGGCTTCTCGGCGAGGGTCGGCACTGGAAACGGCAGGTCTTTGGCCCACACCATGCGCTCGTCCGGCGCCATGCCCCACGGATTGCCAGCGCGCTCCATATTATTAAAAGTGTTTTGTAAGCCCTTAGGAAACTCGGCGGCACTCAGCACACGTTCGCGCCGGATGTCGAGGATGTGCAGCATCTGCTCGTTACCGACGGGGCAAATTTCGATGCAGGCATTGCAGGTCGTGCAGGCCCAGGTCGCTTCTTCACTGATCGCAAACTCGAGCAGCGGCCGCGGGCTAGCCTCTCCAGAGGCAAACGCGGGCAAAATCTTGTTCAGCTCATAGCGCTCGTTGATCAATAGCGCGGCCGGGCTGAGCGCCTTGCCCGTGGCATTGGCCGGACACACGTCCTGGCAGCGGTTGCACATGATACAGGCGTAGGAGTCCAAGAGCCTCGGCCAGGTGAACTCTTCCAATTTGGCCACGCCGAAGACCGCGTCTTCTTTCTCGAAGTCCATCGGTTGCAGCACGCCCGGTTTGTCCTGCTTGAGGGCCAGATTGATCGGCGCGGTAAAAATATGGATATGCTTGGAGCGCACGAAATAAGGGAGAAAGCAAAAAATGGCGCCGAGCGAACCCCACCAGAACAGATGATTCAACACTTCGAGCACGCCGGGGCTCACCGCCGAGAAAAGGCCCGCGAACAGAGAGCTAACCGGCAAGAACGGATCGTGGCCTTGGCGCGCCACCTGGGTCGCTTTGAACAGCAAACGGCAGCCGACGTGAAACAGTATGAAAGCCGCAACGATTTGTGAGTCGCGCGCAATCCCACCGCGCACCTCCGGCAGCACCGGCGTGTTGTCGGCAAACGAAAAATCCTTTGGGCGAAACACAAAGCGCCGCAGCACCATGCCGACCACACCCGCCAGCACGCCCAAGGTGAGGAAATCGGCGAGCAGATTAAACGGATTCCAAAGCCCGCCGTGCAGCTTCAGCGCGAAAAAGCCCTCTACGAGGTCGACGAAATTGACCGCGAAATAGCTGACAAAGCCATAAAAAATTAGCGCATGAAAAAACGAAACCACCGGGCGCGTCTTGAAAACCGTTTGCTGCGTCAAGACCTGCCATAGGCCACGGCGAATCCGCTCGGCCAAATTGTCGAAACGAGCATCGGGTTTGCCACGGGCGATGGCACGGTAAACTTCGCAGAATCGCTTGCCGCCGTAGTAGAGGGCAGCGCTAGCGAGCAGCAAAAACAAGATTTTTTCGATCCCGGTCAACATACCGCCACCACCGACCTCCGTTTCTCGCACCTTCCGCTAAGAACATTCGTCAACCAAAGCACGTAGATCGTCACAAGCGCAACCCAATTGAAGGGCGCACGACAACGCTCAGGGCAGCCTCAGTCGCAGTCTAAGCGGAATAACCGAGTTTTTTGGAAAGATCGCTACTCGCGCGCAGAATCGTTGGCGCAATGCTAGATCTAATCACCTCAGATGAAAACCTGTGGCTCGGCCCGATCACCGCCAGACTGCCCACCAACGTCCTGGTATAGTCACGTATCGGCGTCGCCACCGAACTGACTTCCTGAGCGAACTCTTGTTGCTCCACAGCGTACCCCTGCTCGCCGATTTCCCTTATCTGTTGATCGAGCAGATGGCGGTCGACGATCGTCTTGTCCGTGTAGCTTTGCAAACGTTCCGGCAGGGTTTGGCCCAGTGCCGCTTCAGATTCAAAAACCAGATGGACCTTGCCCGCGGCCGTGCAATGGGGCGGCAGCAGGGTGCCAAGAAAGGACGTGACCCGCACCGGCCGGCGCGCTTCGACGAAGTCGAGGGGAATGACCCCGGCGCCTTTGCGCACAGCCACGAAAACGCTCTCGTTCAACGACTTGGCAAGCTCTTGCAAAACGGCGCGCGATTGCAGCAACAGACCGGTCTGATGAATGAAAGTCTGACCGAGTTGCAGGCATTTCAAGCCGAGTCGATAATTTTCCGTCAGCCGGTTCTGCTCGATGTAGCCGCGCGCTTCCAAGGTCGCGAGCAAGCGAAACACGTTGTTTTTGTGCAGCTTTAACCGTTTACTCAGCTCCGTGACGCCGATCTCTTCGATGCTGCCATTGAACTGCTCCAGAACGTCAAGGGCGTGTGAAACGGACTGAATTGTGTAGTTAGATTTTTCACG
Organism: Deltaproteobacteria bacterium; assembly: GCA_016874755.1. Classification (NCBI taxonomy): domain Bacteria; kingdom Pseudomonadati; phylum Myxococcota; class Myxococcia; species Deltaproteobacteria bacterium. The sequence goes on from VGTH01000027.1 coordinate 7,876, forward strand.
CCGGACCATGGTCCCCTCTTCCCTACCAAGAACTGAACAAGTAGCTTTCCACGTTTGGTTCCAAAAAAGCGTTTTAACCTACCTTGGGGGGGTCCGGCTTGTCAAATGACGAAATTCCTGCCGCTTGACCGCCTAGAAGCTATCGTGCAGAATGCTGTTTGTGGCACAGCGAGTAGGTCTCACGCGTAAAGTGCAATCCTGGTGCGGCTGGCGAATCGATCCCTGCCGGCGCTATCGCTAAATATTAAATTGGCGCAACGAACGGCGGCAGGGCCATGGGGAAACCTCATGGCCCTTTTTGTTTCTACGCATGCTTCAACCGACATTTAAAGAATTTGTCCAGCTCGCCAAGCGCGGCAACCTGGTTCCGGTCTATCAAGAACTATTGATGGACTTGGAAACACCGCTCTCCTTTTTTAAGCGTTTGGAGCGAGATCGCTACGCCTTCCTGCTCGAAAGCGTCGAAGGCAGCGAGCGCTGGGCGCGTTACTCTTTTCTTGGCACCCGCCCGCAGCGAGTCTTCAAAGCGCGCGGCGATCAGGTCGAAATCATCGAACATGGCAAGACTAAACGCTGCACCGTCGCCGAGCCGCTCAAAATGCTCGAAGAGCTATTAAAAGGCTGCAAGCCAGTGACGGTGCCGGGCGTGCCGCCGTTTTTTGGCGGCGCGTTGGGTTACGTCGCTTACGATGCCGTGGCGCAGCTGCACGAGGTGCCCAGCGACAAGCGCGACCCGCTCGACACGCCCGAGATATTTTTTCTCTTTGTGCAGACGCTAGTTGCCTTCGACAATCTGAAACATACCATCAAGGTCATCGACAACGTGCGCATCGACACCGGCACCGACCTGCGCAAAGCCTACAATCAAGCCAGCGCGCGCATCGAAAAAGTCATTTCGACTTTGCAAAAAAAACCGCGCGGCATCGAAAGCCGCGCCGTGGCCGGCGGCAACGGCAAAGTCAAATTTCGCTCCAATTTGTCGCCGGCAAAATTCAAACAGGCCGTCGAACGGGCTAAGGAGTACATCCGCGCCGGCGACATCATCCAGGCCGTGCTCTGCCAGCGGCTGGAGACCGAAACCCAAAGCGATCCGTTCGAGATCTACCGCGCCCTGCGTTTCATCAATCCATCGCCTTACATGTATTATCTGGAACTGGAGGACCTGCGTGTCATCGGCTCCTCACCCGAGACGATGGTCCGCCTGACTGGTGACACCATCGAGCTCCGCCCCATCGCCGGCACGCGCCGGCGCGGCGTCACCCCGGAAGAGGAACGCGCTCTAGAAGCGGAGCTGCTCGGCGACCCCAAAGAACGCGCCGAGCATATTATGCTGGTCGACTTAGGGCGCAACGACGTCGGCCGGGTCGCCAAGATCGGGACCGTGGAAGTGAACGAATTGATGGCGATCGAGCATTACTCACATGTGATCCATATCGTCTCCAACGTGCGCGGCCAGCTGGCACCGGAGAAATCTGCCTTCGACCTGTTCGTCTCAGCCTTCCCCGCCGGCACGGTCTCAGGTGCGCCGAAGATTCGCGCCATGCAGATCATCAGCGAGTTAGAGCCGCAGAAGCGCGGCCTCTACGCCGGCGCCATTGGCTATTTCGGCTACAACGGCAACCTGGATACCTGCATCGTCATCCGCACCATCGTCATGAAAGCCAAAAAAGCCTATATCAACGCCGGCGCCGGCATCGTCGCCGACTCCGATCCCGAGTCCGAATATCAAGAAACCCTCAACAAAGCCCGCGGCATGCTCAAAGCGATTGAATTGGCCGAGCAATGGAGGAAGCGATGATCCTCCTGATCGACAATTACGACTCATTTACCTACAACCTTTATCATTACCTGGGCGAGCTCGGCGCCGACGTCAAAGTTTTTCGCAACAACAAAATCACCCTCGACGAAATCGCCGCGCTGCGCCCAGAGAAGATCGTCATTTCTCCGGGCCCTTGCACACCGAAAGAAGCCGGTATTTCCTGTGACGCCATCCGCCGCTTCGGCGCTCAGACACCGATTCTCGGTGTCTGTCTCGGCCATCAATCGATCGGCGCCGCCTACGGCGGTGCCATCATCCGCGCGCCGTCGATCATGCACGGCAAACTGTCCGCAGTTAGCCACGACGGCAAAACCATCTTTCGTGCAGTAAAAAACCCCTTTGCCGCCATGCGCTACCATTCGCTAGTCATTGACTCCACCCGCGTGCCGGAAGACTTGGCCATCAGCGCGCGCACCGAAGGCGGCATCATCATGGCGGTGCGCCACAAGAGATTTCCGGTTGAAGGCGTGCAATTTCACCCCGAATCGATTCTCGCCGAGGAAGGCAAAAAACTCTTAAAGAACTTCCTCGATAGCTACTAAGGCGCGATGAAACTCTTGTGCTTTCAGACTAAACGCTTTCGCTGGAAGAGCCACTCGAAAACGTTGCCGGATGTCCCCGACCTGGACATCGAGGAAAGCGTTGCTGAAGCCGTCGTCATTTTCGTTCATGCCGAAGCCAAGGATGAAAGCGACGAACGGCAAGGGTCCGTACTGCGCCAGAGCCTCAAGCACATCAAATGGCTCGCCAACAAACGCGGCCTAAAAAACATTGTGCTGCACTCCTTCACCCACCTGGGCGGCGCGACGGCGAGCGCAGCCTATGCCCAAGCATTTATCGAAGGATCAGCCCAACGGCTGCGCGAAACCGGCTACCAGGTCTGGATCACACCGTTCGGCTATTTCTGCGAGTGGGATTTGAGCGTTTACGGCGACAGTCTGGCGAAGGTTTGGAAAGAAATCTAGCGGCGCAGCGGCGCCCTGCGCGGTACTATTTCGAATCGTGTTTGCGAATAAACTCGCCGATCTGATTGCTTAGTAGAAACGGCAGGCTCTTGCGAATTTCTTCATCGGGCCAATTCCACCAAGCAATCTTCAGCAATCCTGCGATTTCTTCCGGCGTAAAGCGATATTTGATCACTCTCGCGGGATTGCCGCCAACGATGGCGAAGGGCGGAACATCCTTAGTGACGACTGCATGGGCGGCCACCGCGGCACCGTGGCCAACTGTAACCCCCGAAAGGATCAAACACTTTCGGCCCAACCAGACATCGCTGCCGATGGTGACGTCCCCTTTGGTCGCAGGATGTCCGACAATGTGGCGCGCCTTGTCCCAAAGAACGCTAAAAGGATAAGACGTTACCCAATCGGTGCGATGCTCTCCGCCAAGGAGTATCGTCACGCCGTCGGCGATCGAACAGAAGTTGCCGACCCGCAAAGTCGCGCCTTCGCCCCACGACAACACCTCCAAGTCGCCCGCGTAGCTGCCTCTGCCAAATTCGTACTCTGGGAACCGCTCCTGTAAGGCCCGCGTGGAGACATCTTCTTTGAGAACATGCTCCAGGAGGCCCGCAATTTTTTTCTTGATCGAAGTATTCTTGGCCATCGGCTGTACAGTCTATTGCGATCAATTCTCCGCTTGATTGCAAGATCAGATCTTCAAGAGCCGCTTCGCCGTCCCGCTGAGAATCGCCTCTTTTTGGCCAGCTGTCAGTTCGAGCGCGTGCACCGCGCCAATATAGGCCCGGATGTCTTTCATCCCCCTGCCGGTGTCGGTGTTGACGCCGCTGAAGTCCTGCGGATAGTCGCTGGCAAAGACGAGCTGCTCCGGGCGCATCCCTTGGAGGGCGCAGTTGAGCGCCGGCAGACAACCTTCGAAGCCGGCAAGGTCAAAATAGAGTTTGTCGAAGTACACGCCTAACGGCTGTTTCAACGTGCCAAAGCGGTAGCCTTTGTTAAGCAGGCGGTCTTTGACCGCGGCGATGCCGCCGCCGAAGTGGGCGATGACGAGCTTGAGATCAGCAAACCGGTCAAAGACGCCGCCAGCGATGAGCCGCGTCGTCGCCACCGTGAGATCGACTTCGCGGCCGAGCACGCGCGGCAGATCGTAGTCCTGCAAGAGATCGTAGCCGATTGGCGCAAGCGACGGGTGCACAAAAATCGGCACGTCCAACTCACAACATTTTTCGTATAGTGGGTACAGCTTTTCCGAGTCGAGCGACAATCCATCGGTTTGCGAAGTGATGGTCGTGCCCTTGAGCCCAAGTTGGCGCACGGCGCGGTCGATTTCAGCGACGGCGGTTTTGCCTTCGAGCACCGGCGCCTGCGCCAGACCGACGAACTTGCCCGGATATTTCGCCTGCACCTTCGCAAGGTCCTCGTTAATCATGCGGCACTCTGCCATTGGCGCGCTCCAACCAAGCAGACAGGAAAGCACCGAACAATCGATACCGGCCTCAGCCATTTCTTCGAGCTGCAAGTCGAGATCGTAGAGCCGCGTGTGCAGGGTGGTGGCGCGCTTGCCGCCCTCTTGCAGATAGGTCCTCTCGCCTTTTTCAGAATAGAGCCCGCGCTTTTTCGCCAATTCAACCGGCACATAGTGATGTTGAAAATCGATAACCATGGTTGTCACCTCTGTTCTGCCTCAAATTAAGAAAGTCCATCTCACCACGAAGCACCCAGCGCGGGGAGCCGCAACCGACCGGAAGAATCTCCCGCAAAGGCACAATGTTTCGGAGGGGAAATATTCGCCACGAAGGCCACGAAGACCACGAAGGTAAGAAAATCAAGAAGTTTTCTCCGAACTTTGCGTCCTTCGTGCGCTTCGTGGTGAAAAATTCTCTTTGCACTTCACCGAGCCAGGTTCTTTGCGCCTAGATCCGCGCATTCGTCTCTCTTCTACGTACGGCGCCAGCGAAACGAGACTGCTATAGCCAATAACCCGATTGGCAAGAGCCACGCAAACGCAAAGCTCTGCGCGCGGGCAAATACCGTTGGCTCGCTCCATAGCTGGCGACCACCGGCGTTTTCCATGAGCGCCACCGCCAGGGTAATACCGATGGTGCCTGCCGAGGTGCCGAACGAGCTTAGCATCGCTGCTAACACGCCATAATCTTCTTGCCCGACGGATGAAAACGCCATCTTCTGATTGGCCGGCGTGAAGCAGCCGATGCCGCAACCGATCAGCGCCAACACCGCGCTCGCGCCAAGAAACGTCGAATGCGCGCCAAGGCGCGCGTAGAGCGCAACGCCAAGAACTATCGTCACGGCGCCGAGGCCAGCGATGCGCCGCGCATCGAAGCGGTCGGCCAACCGACCGCTCAGTGGCGAAGCCAGCGCAGTCGACAACGGCAAGACGGCCAACAGCAAGCCTGCTTGCACCGCCGAAGCGCCGAGCACGTTTTGTAAATACAGCGGCGCGCACAGCGCCAGCGGCTGATGCAGCATGTGCGTTAAAGCATTGACCAGTTGGGCCACCGCCATGCGGCCGCGGCGGAAGATCGCGACCTCCACCAACGGCTTCACGACGCGGAGCTCGACAACCAAGAACGCGCTCAAACCGCACAGCGCGATCACAAACGCCGTTAACACGAGCGGCTCGCGCCAGCCGATCTTCGCGCCAAAGGTCAAGCCGATCAACAAAGCAGGATAGCCTATGAGCAGTGCCAACGAGCCCGCGAAATCGAAGGGCTCGGGGCGGCGCGCGCCGATACCGCGAAGGATCTGCGCGACTGAGATCGTGACTGCGACGCCAACCAGAAAGTTCATCCAGAAAATCCAGCGCCAACCGCCCGCTTGTAGAAGAAAACCGCCGACCGTCGGGCCAGACATGCGACCGACGGCAATAGCGGCGGCGAAGAATCCCAAAGCACGGCCGCGCCGTGACGCCTCGAAGCTCGCCGCCAAGATCGCGGTCGACATGGGCAGCGCCATCGCCAAGCCCATGGCCATCACCGCTCGCGCAAACAACAAGGCAACAAACGAATCTGCCAAAGCCCCAAGGCCCGCGCCGGCCGCATAGAATGCTACACCAATTTTGTACAAACGGCGCTGACCGAAAATGTTGCCCGCCCTGCCGAAGCAAAACGACAAGCTCGAGATGGTGACGACACCCATCAGCGTCACCCACTGCAACTCGGCGAGACTGTTGCCAAACTGTTTTTGAATTGCCGGCAGCGCCACACCGATGCTGCCGAAGCTGTTGAAGAACAGAAACGCCGCGAGGCCAGTCACCGTGAGCATGGCTCGCTCCTCAGCGCGCGACAGTGGCGATTCAGATAACGAAGGAGCTTGCGATGACATAAGGGAACGGCGCGGCGGGTTTTACCATCCTTAACGCATGTTGGGCGCCAACGAAACTAGCGCGGCAAAGATTTTGTTGAGCAATTTTGTTCAGCACGCGAGATGAGCTTTCGATTTTTGTCCAACATTTTACGTTTTTGTTCGCTTCACGGCCGTTAGAAACTCTATGAAATTTTCTTTCTACATCCAGAAACCCTTGGAGCATCGGTGCTTTACGAAGTTGCGACCAGATCTAACCTAGTTGGCATGGCTTTCGCTGTTGTTCCAAAGCGAAGTCCACTGCGGCTTCGGAGGGTGTCGGACCCCTTTTGTGTATGGCGCAGGCCGGCAACAGCTTGGCGATAATTTTTGCACGCGCGCAATGTAGTACGAGCGCGCCGTTGAAATGACAGTCAAACTCTGACGGCCTGCGCCACGCACACTCGCAACCCCTGCCTGCTCTTAGGGAGCTAATCTATGGAGAACCTGGTTGTCTGGATCCTGATTTTCGCCGGGGCGACCATCGGCCTGCTGGCTACATTCCTACTTGCCTCGGAAAGACAGTTGCAACAGGCGGAAGAACAAGAAGCACAAGTCAAATCTAATCAAACAGCAGATGCGGCGCAGCTCTCCACCTATGCCACTCCGCGCGGCGAGGAGTTTCACGCCGGCGAACCCCACAACGAGCTGGTGCGCGAAATCACCAAGCTCAACAATGAAATCAAGTCTAGTCAAGCGATGGTGACCGAGCTCCAAGAATGGTTAGTGCATAGCCAGCGTCGGCAGCAAGATCTGACCGAACGCGCCGACCGTCTGGAGACCGAGCTCGACGCCTACAGGCGCCAACCAAAGACTGCATCGCGCGCGGACGAAGGTCGCCGAGAAGAAACACTGATTGAGTTGAACGCCCCGCAAAGTGAAACTGTTGTGACTCATCCCCCGGTTTCGCGCGAGCAGCACGAAGAATTGACGCGTGCAGCTGAGCGTTTGCGGCAACAGGGGGCCGAAGATTGCGCCAGGATCGACGAACTGGAAGGCGCTCGCCGGCAGCTCGTTGAGAGCAACCGCGCAACCAACGAAGACAACCAACGGCTGCGCGCGCAGGTCGACGAGCTGCGGCAGCAGCTTCAGGGCTGCAACGAGGCACGCGAACGTTGGCAACATGCACACATGGTGCTGGGTGGCATTGCCGCCAAGCAAGCGGCCTGCGCGGGCAGCGCCCAAGAGGTTCAGCATGCGCTGCTGCAGCTGACCGAATTCATGGTTAGCGGTAACAGCGCTCAACTATCAGCACCCACGCCGGAGCCGGCGAAAGACTCCCACGATGACCCGGTGGAATTAAGCGAACGCCAAGTGTTCTTCTCACCGCCCCTGGCGGACAATCGCGCGGACCGGCGGCTACGCCATCGCACCGACACACGCGCTGACATGGCTAGCTCGGCACTGGCGATTACCGTGTTTGTGTTCGCCATTGGCATCCTCGTCAGCCAAACCTGGCGTCTCAATCCGGCCGAGCCACCGGCCAACGGCGATGGCACGTCTGCGCAGAAGTCGCTGTCAAACGGCAAAGCCGGCGCGACCGAACGCACCACGGGCGAGCCGCCGCAAAAACAAACGGCCCAACTCACCGAAGCCAACGCCGACGAACGAGTCGAGGCGCAGGCCGGGACGAAGTAGCCGTGGTCACACCAAGCGTTTGAGCAATCGGTGAATGGTCTTGTTCTTGCGGATTTCCCGCTTCAAGCCGGCAAGATGAGACTCACTGAGAATCAACGGCCCACCCTGATAGAATCCTTCGTGGTAGTAGCAAAAACGCAGCGACTTCTCGCCCGAGTCGAACGATAGCAGCTGAATCGAAGGCTCGTGATACTGCGTTTGGGAGCGAGCCTCCTCGCTGATCCAGCCTTCGCCCCAATGCAGTTTAAAGCGTCTTTTGCCGACAGTTTTGGTTTTCTTCATAGCTCTCATCGGTATAGTCGAAGCGTGCCCGACGTGTCCAACAGGAGTGTGGCCAGCCTTCGGCCGCTAGACCGAGCTCTAACGCCATGGTATGAAACGGGGCAATTGTCCAAGGAGCTCACTATGGCAAAACGCAAAAGCATCCACATCAAAGGCATGGAACATGGCGCACCGATCCCCAACGGTGCGGTGCTCGGCAACGTAGTTTTCTCTTCAGCGATCGGCGGTAAAGACGCGAAGACCGGCGTGTTGTCCGACGACCCCGACGAGCAGGCCGCAGCGATGTTCCGCAATCTGGAACTCTTCATGGAAAGCGTCGGCGGCACGCCGGCCAACATCGGCTACATGAAGGTCTATTTAAAGGACGAAAAATACCGCGACAACGTCAACGGCCCCTGGCTCAAAATGTTCCCCGACGAGCACGACCGCCCGGCGCGCCATGCGATCAAAGTCGACCTGCGCGGCAAGAATTTATTTCAAATCGAAGTGATCGGGGTGCTGTAAGACTCGGAATATCTCGCGCAAAGACGCCAAGGGCGCAAAGAGATCTTCAACACCAAACGCTTTCACGCCTGGATGCATTATTATAAGCCGGGCCAGAAAGACGACATGCATTGCTACAACGCCGACCAGACGTTCTACGTCATCGTGACGCAACTGTGCCGGCTGTTCCAAAGCGGTCGCGCTTGGCAGATCAGGCACAGCCGGAGTTCTTTTTCGGGAACTTTTCGCGGCGCTGGGAGTTAACCCCATAAATCCCTTCCGACGAGGAGTTCCATGGGGCCGCGCATTAGCAGATTTCTCGCGCCATTTTTCTTTGGCGTTTGCCTAGTCTCCTCCGCTCCAGCCCAGCACCGCTCCCGGCAGGACATTGAGAAAGAATATCTCGCCCACGCGCAGCAGGCGGTGCCGCGCGATGCTTTTCCCGTGCTGCTCAACCCAGCCATGGGAACAGTGGCCGACGGCGACAAGCTATTTCAGGCCAATGAATGGATCATCGGCGTTGCCATCAATGGCGAGGCCAAAGCCTACCCGGTCACGGTGATGGGCATCCATGAGCTGATCAACGACAAGGTGGGAGGCCAGCCGATCACGGTCTGCTGGTGACCGCTCTGCCAAACGGTTGTCGTGCACAACCGTAACCTCAACATTGCCGGCAAAAGCACGACCTTGGAATTTGGCCACGAGGGCGTGCTCTACCGCCAGTCGTTCATCATGTACGACAAGCAAACCGACACCAAGTGGAATCATTCCACGGGCCTCGCCATGTTCGGCAAACTCACCGGCATGCGGCTGGAAATTTTGCCGAGCTGGGTGGTGCGTTGGGAGCAATGGAAGGCCATGCATCCGACGACGAAAGTCCTGGCGCGCGAAGGGCGCGGCGGCTTCATGGGCACCTACGTCGCGGATCGCAATTTTGCTGAGTTCGGCCTCAGCGTCGGTCAGGGACCCCAGGCCAAGCTCTATCCGTACGATCTGCTGGCCAAACGGGAGGTGGTCAACGACACGGTCGCGCCGCACGCGCTGGTCGTCACCTTCGACCCCGCGCACAAGCAAGCCATGGCGTTTTCACGCAAGCTTGGCGCGCAAGACTTAAGCTTCGAGCCCGGCAAAGAACCCAATCCGCGCAGTCTGATCATGCGCGACCGTGAGACCTCCAGCCTCTGGGATCGCCTGAGCGGCAAAGCCGTCGAGGGGAAAATGAAAGGCAAGAGCCTGCAACCCTTGATTGCCGTTCCCTGGCTAAAAGAACGCTGGCGGCAGATCTATCCAGAAGGAATTGTCTACAAATAGCGCTCGTAGAATTGTAGAGTAGCGTCTGCGCCGCGTGCCGGGCGCTAACCCGACCCACATGAATCACATTTGCCGCGATTGTTCGTAGGTTGGGTTAGCGGAGCGTAAGCCAACTCACCTCTCCGCCTCACTCCGACCCAACGCCCTCGAAATCGCGCACTTCCCCGCCCCAACTTCGTGATAGATTCCCGCCTCAACAAACCGACCGAAACTAGCCAGATAGTGCGCCGACCCTGGCATTTGACCACGGGTCAGTAGCCCCCCCGGGCTGAACGCGCGCGCCAAATGCCGATCTTCACTCGGCGTCGCCGTCGGCGTTAAAAGTTACCTTGCGCAGCAGCATGTTCTTATCGCTCAATATTTCGATGTCGACGCTCGGACGCTCGCGCTCGGCGTTGACCGTGACCAAAGCGTAATTGAACACTTCGTTGTTGAAGTACTCGAAGCGCTTTGCCGTGCCCGAGGCTTTGCCCATTGGCGCACCCAACGGTCCGGTGATGATCTCCCGCAGCACTGGGGCACCCGGCACTCTCACAACCGCCGCATAGTGCACATCGGCTGTCAGAAATATCACGCCGCGAATCGGCTTTTTCTTGATTGCCGCCAACACTTCGTCGCGATCCGCAGGGTAGCCGCCCCACTTGTCCGCGGAAGGACTGGAAAACGGCACCGAGGTGCAGACAAACTTGAACCGCGCATCCGAGCTGGCAAGCCCATCAAGAAACCACCGCATCTGTCGCGGTCCAAGAATCGCCCCGGCCGCCTCGTCACGGTACTGCCGCGTGTCGAGGACAAACAATTCCGCCGCACTGCCCCAACGAAGCGAACGGTACAGGCGGTCGGGATCGGTGGGGTCCTGCCGCACCGGCCAATATTCCATGAAGGCGCGGCGTCCGAGCGGCGCCAAAGGATGCGCCGCGCGATAATTATCAGAAACTTCGTGATCGTCCCAAGCGACCACCAGGCTCGCCTCGGCCAGCAAGCGCTGCGTCGGCGCGTCCTTGCGGTTGATCACGTACTTATTGCGAAACTGCTCCAGCTGGCGCGCCACACCCTCACGGTCTGCATAGATCGTGTCGCCAAGGTGCATGAAGAAATCCGGCTGTTTGTTGCGGATCGCATCCATGATCGAGAACGGCTGAAAATTCTGCCGCGTATCGCCGCTAAACGCGAAGCGCACATTGGCCGGCTGATCGGCGCGCGGCGCGGTCACGAAGCGCGCAATCGGCCCCGGCCTGCGATTCTCCACCAGCGCGCGATAATAGTAGGTTGTTCGCGCATCGAGCCCCTGCAGCACCACTTTTCCCGTGAAGTCCGCGGCAGTTAAAAGTTTAGCAGGCGCCGATCTCTGCGCATTTGCGAGCGCTGGATCTTTACCATACTCGATAACCCCCGCGCCTTCGCGCTCACCGCGCAACCAGATCACCGCACCGTCGGCCGCAACGTCCCCGGCCGCACAAGGCAGCGACAACCCCGTGTCTTGCAGCGGCTCTGCCGCAGCCACTTTAGACGGCGCGAGCCATGGCGGCATGGCGGCGCTCGCCGCGGCTGCGCCGGCCATCGCTAGAAACCTACGTCGGCTAACGCGTCGTCTTCGCAACATGGATCGTCCTTAGAAATACACCTAGACTCGCCTAGCCCATTGCAAACACCTCACCCAACGCCTCCAACTGCTCGGCGTAACGGCACACAGGATTCAAAATCAGGTGATTCACACCGGTCACGGCGAGCTCTTCTATTTTGGCGCGGACTTGTTCCGGCGCGCCGCAAAATCCCGACGTATCGGCGCCCTTGGGGTTGCGATAGACAATGGTAAACCAGTGTTCCAGCTCAGCGCGCGCAATGTCGGCGCGTTCGTGCACGGAGAGAAAAACGCGCTTCGATATCGGAAATGTTGCCGGATCCCGTCCGGCCCGCCGCAGCTCCTGTTTCAAAAGCGAAATGTCTCGCTTGAATGACTCGACGCTGCCGCCGCCGGCGCCCATCCAGCCGTCGCCGATAGTCGCGGCGCGCCGGATGGCGTCCGGGTGAGTGCCGCCGAGCCATATCGGCGGGCGCGGCTGCTGCACAGGCTTGACGCCGAGCTTCGCGCCCTTGAGTTGAAAGATACTGCCGTTGAAATTGGCTTCAGGCTCGGTCCAGAGCTGTCTGATCAGCTCGACGCTCTCGCGAAACCGCGCCACGCGCCGTTCACGGGGAACTTGAAATTCCTCATAGTGGCTATCGCGTCCCAAGCCAGCGCCAAGAATCGCCCGCCCACCGCTCAAGTAATCCAAAGTCGCCATCTGGTGCGCCACATGCACGGGATGGTGCAGCGGCAGCACGATTACCGATACCCCCAGGCGAATCCTGGTCGTGACAGCGGCCGCGTAGGTCAGCGCCACCACCGAGTCGAGGCAAAACACGTGGTCGAGGGTATTCTCCGTCACCCACAGGTCGCTGAAGCCGAGTTCTTCAGCACGTTGCGCCACCCGGCGCACCGCAGCGGCATTGATTGGGTCCGGAGACCGGTGTGGCAAAGCGAAGCCGAGGGATATGGTGTCGTTGAGAGCCATCGTTCGAAAAACAAAGTCAAAATCCTCTTGTTGTTCTTGTTACGGGAGTGTTGCTGTCGTGGATTACGGGAATTCTCGGACTCGGTAGCGGCTCTCTTCAACGATAACAATCGCGCCTCTGCTCAGCTCTCCTTCACAGTCGGCAATCACTGCGGAAAGCCGCTGAATGACAAAAGCCAAGCGAGTGTTTCGCAGGCGAAAAAGAATGACCCCAGTCTTTTGGCCTTTCGAAAATGCCACGATCTCGCCGAAATCTAGATCGTAGGTTACGACCACACGAGATTCGGCAACCGCCTTTTCGCAAATCCCACCGTTAGGTAACTTTTGCAGGCCTTCGTCGCGCAAGTGTGTTGCATCATGACCTTGCGAGTTGAGCCAAGTGTATGAGCCTCACATCCATGCACATGTCGATTAGGAACCGCACCGGGAAAATCTAACGGAAATGAATTTCTTCCTGCGTCAGCCAAGCGGCCTCTTGTCCGATTTTCATCTAAAGATACATCATTGCCAGTACGTAGCCAAACAAGCAACATAAGGGTGGCGCAACGAGGCATCTAGCCGCACGTCTCAACTTATCGGCGATAAGTGGTTACGCGCCAGAACGTCCGTTCTTATGGAAGTACCGTCGGCGATTATTCCGACACAAACAAACCTCGTCATCAATCCCTTGCATCCGGAAGGGTGGCGAGCCAGTGGAAGTAGTAGGTTTCGCCGGTGTCTGGATCGCCGGCGGCTTGGGCTTTCTTGATCTCTTCGCCGAGCATTGTGGACCATTCCGGCCAGACGAACAGACCCTTTTCGTGCAGCGTTAGCACCATGGCGAATGCGTGGGCTTCCCAGGGTGCGCGGAAGACCGGCCCGGTGGCGTCGCGTGGAATGCCTGGCACAGGTTCCGCGGCGGGGCCGCTTCGGATTCAATCAGGCACTCGGATGTTCAAACACAAGACAGTTTGGAATCGGTTTAACTCATGAAACAGAAATATTGACGCGCCCGTTTCGTAGGCTACTTTTATTGACGGGTCGCCTGTCGCGAACGCGCTGTACGTGACCAGAGGCGGCCTTTGCGGTATTTGCTAATAACCGTAATGCCCTGTTTACCGACTCTGTATCCGGAAAAATATTCGTCAAGTCTGGCTCAATCAAAACGAGGTTGCTTCCCGCTCATCTTAGTCGGAGTGATCGGGGTCGGGGAAAGTGATCGCCAAGGGATCTGAAAAACCGTTGATGCTTTTTCAAATGAGACGCCGTGTTTCCGGAAATTTGTCTTGGCCTTTTTAGCGTCCCAATATACCCCGGTCAGGTTGGCATGCCCATCATTTTCCAAAATCCTCAGTCTTAAGCTCAATCGGTTTCCCATGCGGCGTGCGGTGCATAGCGCGCTCCCAGGCGTCAAAATGCTCTTTGAGCGCTTGGGATGAGGTTGCGCCTTTTTCCGCGACCATGCGTTCGAGGGTGGCGAGCCAGTGGAAGTAGTAGGTTTCGCCGGTGTCGGGGTCGCCGGCGGCTTGGGCTTTCTTGATCTCTTCGCCAAGCATGGCGGACCACTCGGGCCAGGCGAATAATCCTTTTTCGTGCAGCGTTAGCGCCATGGCGAAGGCGTGGGCTTCCCAGGGCGCGTGGAAGACCGGGCCGGTGGCGTCGCGGGGAATGCCTGGCACAGATTCGGCAGCGCGCCGGGCGGCTTCGGGTTCGATCAATGGTTCAGACATGTTCAAGATAAGGTTCAAATGCTTCAATCGAAACTTTCAACGTTGGGTCGGCATCCAACCCCCAGATTTCTTGCGAGTCGAATTTCACCGTGTAGAGCCACTGAGGATCGTCGCCTTTGCCCGACGCTACTGAGTCAGGAAACGCGTGGGTACCGTGGATGCGCTCGACCACCCCGACGTGGCCGCGGGCGTAGCGCGGCAGGCGCGTGTGGGTCTGCGGGTGAATATTTTTGGTCCGGACGCGGTCGCCGATCTTGAACTGCGCCGGCCCTTGGGCCGGTCGATAAAACGAGCCGCGCTTGGTGACCTTATCGATGTCGGCGATTGCGAACGGGCCGCGAGTTCGATTTTTCGCCGGACGCAGGGCGTGACCGGCCTCGACTTCGTCGGCGTCTATCAATCCCTTCTCGATGAGCAGGTTTTGATTGCGCACGAACCACTTCTCGTAATAAGGGCGGCTCAAATAAAAACTCGGCGCCATCATTTCAATGGCGTAGCGGCTGGTGTCGATGGTCCAGGCACGAAAAACACCGATGGCGCGGCTCATCGCCAGCACGCGCCCTTCCCAGCGATGATGAAAAACCGGCTCGTTGGGCTCGGGCTGGACTTTGCCGAACCCGTCCATGCCGCCCATGTCGTGTACGCCGTCCATCACTTCACCTCGCTCGGATTTTTCGCCAGCCGGGCGCCAATCATGCTGTCGCGAGTTACCAGTTTGGCGAGCCGTTCCTCGCTCCAACCTTCGGTGCCAGCGGGCCGCATCGGCACGACCATGTAACGGGTCTCCGCCGTCGAATCCCAAACCCGAATCTCTGTCTGGGCCGGCAGCGTCACTCCGAAATCCGCCAGCACTCCACGCGGATCTTTCACCACGCGCGAGCGGTAAGGAAACGACTTGTACCAGGCCGGCGGCAAGCCAAGCACGTCGGTCGGATAACAGGAGCAAAGCGTGCAAACGATTATGTTGTGCTGCTGCGGCGTGTTCTCAACGGCGACCAAATGTTCGCCAACGCGCCCCACCTGCTCAGCAATCGTCGCCGCCGCCTTGCTGGCGTCTTCCAACAATGCCTTGCGAAACCCGTCATCGACCCACGCCTTGGCAACGACCTGCGCGCCGATGTGCGGCCCAATTTTGGTCTCGTAGAGCTCGACGATGCGGTCGAGGGCCGCAGTCTCAATGTAGCCCTTCTCGACAAGAATCGTCTCGAGCGCGCGCACCCGGAGGTCCATCTCGGTCAGCGTCGAGCCTTCATTGTGATCGTGATCATGTGTTTCCATAGGTGAAATATAGCTAAGGAGAGCCGCTTCCTGCAATCAGTAATTGATGGGTATCGCTGCGCTCAACCCATCCTACACTTGTATGAATCAGTGAAACACACTGCCGCCATCGACGACAATCGCCTGGCCGGTCATGAAATCGCTGTCGGAGGAGCAGAGAAACACTAGAGTTCCCATCAAGTCCTCCGGCGTTTGCAGCCGTTTGATGGAGCGCTCCTTGAGCTGCAGCTCGGTCAGCGCTTTGGGCGCGTTTTGGCCTTCGTGTTCGACCAGGCCGGGAGCGATGGCGTTGACGCAAATGCCGAACTCGCCGACTTCGCGGGCCAGCGAACGGGTCATGCCGATCAGCGCGGCTTTCGATGCAACATAATGCAAGAAATTCGGCGTGCCCCAGTAAGCCGTCGATGACGAGATGTTGATGATCTTGCCGCTCTTCTGCTCTTTCATTTGCGGAAATACCGCCTTAGCGCAGAGAAACGGGCCTTTGATGTTGACCGCCGAAACTTTGTCCCACTCCTCGGCGCTGATCTCGTAGAAGGGATGGCGATGGATGGCGATAAAAATCGCGGCGTTGTTGACTAGGATATCAATGCGGCCAAACGCTTTGACAGCTTCGGTCGCCATGCGGTTGGTGTCAGTTTCACTCGACACGTCAACTTTGAGCGCCAGCGCTTTGCCGCCCTTGGCGCGAATCTCGTTGGCCACCGGCTCGCCGTCGAGCACGTCGGCGATCACGATTGCCGCCCCCTCTTCTGCCAAACGCCGGCAATACGCTGCGCCGATATGGCGCGCACCGCCGGTGACGATGGCGACTCGCCCCGCCAGTCTCATACCAGCCCCTTCAGATGCTCGCGAAAATCCACCGGCTTCCACCATGGCTTCATGCCGAGCGATTCGGCGATAACTTTAGCGGCGTTGTAGCCCGGCGCGCCGGTGATGTTGCCGCCGGGGTGGCAAGACGAACCGCACAGGAACAGGCCGTCAATCGGTGTCTTGTACTGGCCCCAGCCACGGAACGGACGATTTTCCAGCGCTTGATCGCCGCTGTATTCGCCGACCATCCAATCGCCGCAGTACATGTTCTTGTCGTGACGCTCGATGTCAAGCGGCGTGGTCGAGTCGGTGGAGAGAATATTATTGTCATCTAGGTTAGGCGCGAACTTCTGCCAGATGGCAAGCTGCTTTTTGAACCAATCGTCGCGCGCCTTGTCCCAATTCAACGGGTTGCCCCAAAGATTGTAGGTCATGAGCTGCCACATGAACGCCGTCGCTTTGCCCGGCGGCGCCTGGGTTGGATCGTGAAACGACGGCGTCGCGCCGTTCATAAACGGCTTGCGCGGCAATTGGCCGGTGCGGCAGTCTTCGAACAGATTCACCAGATCCTGATATTCCTCTAACCCGACGATATGCATGAATGAACCCGCGACCTCGGGATGTTTTTCTTCGGTGATGTATTTGGGCCGTTCGTTCAACGCCAGATTGACCGCGAAGATCGGCGTCGTTTTTGAAAACCGGAAATTGCTCGCCAGCTCGGCAAACTTGTTATCGAGATTCTCCCTGCCGACGAGCTTGATGAAAGTCTCCACCGGATTGACGTTGGACGCGACGAACTTGCGCGCGTTGATCACCGTGCCGTCTTCCAGCACCACCGCGGTGGCTTGCCCTTTGTCGACGAGAATTCTTTCGACGCCGTTGGCCTCGATATAGTCGACATGATTGTGCGACATCATGTGCGCAAGATTGTCGCCGAGCGCGTGCGACGTGCCGCGGCAGAGCTGCGGATTGACGCCCCAGGCGATCATCGCAGGGATCAAGTAGCCGGTCTTCGGCGCGTCTAATTCGTAGCCGCGCATGACACCGAGAAAACCGATAAAAGCACGGACGCGCGGATGTTCGAAGTGTTTCAATACAAATTCTTCCGGGGTGGTCTCGAAGTATTTCAAATACTCGCGGCCCTCCGGTGTCTTCTCCAGCAGCGGCTTTTTCTCTTCGAAGGGCAGCGGCACAGCGTAGGTCTCGGTGAAGACGATCTTCTGCACCACCGGCTGCCAGCGCGTCCAGATATCGATAAAGGACGCGGCGTCTTTCTTCGAGAGGCACTCGATGGTCTCGACGGTCTTCTTCACGTCGGCAAACCAGCCGAGATAGGTCTTGTCGAGAAAGTGATGCACCACGCCCGGATCGGGCCGATAGTAGTGAATGCCGAAGTTCTCCAGCTCCAAATCTTTGTACCACGGCAGCATCATCAAACCGCGGTGAAAAACGGAATGAATGTTGTGCCAAAAGCCGGGATAGTTGCGGTCCTCGTGGGAGTCGAGCCCACCGCCCACTTCCATGTTCTTCTCGACGACCATGATCTTGAGGCCGCACTTGGCCAGGTAGCCAGCGCAGATCATGCCGTTGTGGCCGGCGCCGATGATTACGCCGTCGTATTCTAGGAGTTTTGCCATAACAGTCTCGATGATCGAATCAGGTTTTTGTCATACCGGTCCCTCGATTTAGCTCAGGGTAAACATGGCCGGTATCCATCATGCAAGTTTGCGCTTCGAACGTGGATGCCGGCCTGCGCCGGCATGACGGACTGCTGAAAATGCTGTTGTTGAAACACCTCACAACCCCAAATCCTGTCTCATCACCTTCCAACAATTGTATCCCGAGCCGGCGATGACCGCGTCGGCGGGATGCATCGATACGCCAACCTGGTACAAGCCCTTGATCGGCGTGCGGTAGTCTGAAATCTGCTCGATGGGCCGCATCGCGCCCATTTGCTCGGGAACTTTTCTTGCGCCCCAGACCGAGCCGCGGCGCATGCTCGGCCAGCGGCCCGCCATGTAGAACGGCTCCATGGCGACCTTCATGGTGATGTTTTCGTCAGTCAGATTGGTCGCGTAGCGACGCCAAATTTTCAGCACCGATTCCATGAATCCGTTCTTGAGCTTCACCCAATCTTCTGGCTTTTTGCCTTTCAATTGAAACGGCACCGGTAAATAAACCGACGCCGCATGCTTCCCGGTCGGCGCCTGCAACGAATCGAATGCCGTCGGACAGATCGCATGCAAACAGGCATGCGCGGGAAACTCACCCGCGCGAATTTCTTGCCACATCGCCTCGATATCCGCCGGCTTCTCTGGTCCGATATTGACGTTCATCGCCTGGCCGACGGCAGGATCATTGGCCTCATGCAGCGCGTAGCGCACCGGTGCCTTGAGCGCGAGGTGCACTTGAAAATAGGAAAACTCATCGAGCTGAATGTCTTTCACTCGCTCGTAAAACGTCCGCGGCAAATAATCTTCGCCGACCATGTCGACGAGTGTCGTGTATGGGTCCGAGTTAGAAACGACCGCCAACCGCGCCTTCCATTCGCGCCCGTCGCGCAGCCTCACGCCGACAGCCTTGCCATTGTCGTCGACAAGAATCTTCTCGACGTGATGCACGGCGCGAATCTGCCCGCCGCTGTGCACGTAGGCGCGCTGTAACACTTGGGCGATCGAATGCGATCCGCCGCGCGCCAGCTCAGGCTTTTCGTCGCCGGCAATCATTTTTAAGACTTCGATGCCGCCGCCACGGTAATCGACCCCAACGCCGCGCGGGATCGCCATCTGCGACAGCACCAGCGTCTTCACCGCGTTGTTCTCGAACAACACATCGACAACTTGGCGCGGCGTCAACTGCCACAAACGGCGAAACTCCTTGCCGTCTGGCTCGCCGTCCAGCTTTTGCAAGAACGCCGCGCCCTCAGCCGGCAACTGGTAGTAGAACGGAATTAAGTATTCACGGATGAGCCTGTGAAAGCGATCATGAGTCTGAGGCCAGGTCGCAGCGTCTTTGGATGAGAACTTTTGGATGCCGGCGACGGTGCCATCCAACGATTGGTGACGCGAAATCGACCGTCCATCCGTAAGCAGCAGCGAACTCACCACCGGCGGTGAAACAAAATCGGCGTGGTGGCCATTTTCCCATTGTAACTCTTTCCACGGCGGCGAGACTTCCCGGTTGTCCTGAAAGTAAGCGAGGGTGTTGTGCCAATAGCCCGGCAGCGTGATCTCTTCACTGGCCAGCCGCCCGCCGTTTTCCAGACGCGACTCGCAGATAACGGTTTTTAGTCCCGCCTTGCCAAGATAGGTGCCAAGGGCAAAGTTATTTTGCCCGGCACCGATGAGAATCACATCCCATGCGCTATCGACCATTGGAACTCTCCAACCAGAGAGGAGTAAGGAGTTTCCGATCCGAGTCTCCTCACTCCTCACTTATTACTCATTACTGCAAGAACATCTTCCTGTACTCCGCCATTTTCTCCTTGAGCTCGCCGCGCCCCATATTGAGCATTTCCACCAGCTCAATCTTATCTGCGTCCACAAGCGGCGGATAGATCCCCTTGCGGGTGACGAACTCGCCCAGCCCAGCCATGATTTTCAAACTTTCCTCACCAAGAAAATAATCGACAAAGGCCCGGGCCGCATTGGGATGCTGCGGCTTGGCGGATATGGCGAGCGACTGGCCGTCGCCCATGAATTTGCCCAAACGAACATAATCGAGCGGCACACCCTTCTTGCCGTAGAAAATCACGTTCTTCAGAAACGCGACGCCGATCGCCGCCTCGCCGGTGGTGATGCGCTCGCCGGCGGGTGTCAACGACTCCACCAACAATGGCCTCGAAGCAGCAAGGTCGCGAATGAACCTATCCGCCTTTTCTTGACCCAAGATCTTGTGCAAACTTGCCAGCCACTGCGCGGTGGTCACATGCTGGCTCGGATCGGGGAAAACCACTTTGCCCTTGTATTGCGGCTTGACCAAGTCCTCCAAAGACTTCGGCGCCTCCGCCAGTTTCATCACGCTGGTGTTGTAAACCAGGCCGATGACGCTGTTGCGATAGCTGGGGTAACCGAGAACCGGATTGATGACTTCTTTTGGAAAGGCCCGGGCCGACGGCGAGTCGTATTTGCCCAGAAAGCCGTCGGCGGCGATCAATTGCAACGTCACGTCGGTCGTTATAACCACGTCGAAATTGGCCTTGCCGGCGCGCGACTCCGTGGCGATACGGTCGGTAACTTTGTTCGATGCCGAACGCCAGTAATCGACGTCAATCCCATGGCGCTTTTTCAAAGCGGCAGCGATCAGATCCATGGTCTCGTTTTCCAACGAACCGTAAACGATCACCTTCCCGCCCTCTTTTTTGGCGGCCTCAAGCAGCTTGGCGTCCTGCGCCCAACCCAAGCTCGCCCCTAAAAACAAAGAAATGATGAACGTAAACTTAAACATCTAATCCCCTTTCTTGCGACCTTCATATGATTCTAATATCGAAAAGCACAGGCGAAGTCTATGTTTGTCACCGCGACACCCTTTTGCTACGATTTGAATTCACATGACGCCCAGCCAAGAAAAGCTCAAGAAAATCCGCGACGAGCTGCGCCAGCAATTTCTCGAACGCGCTGACCTGATCGACGGCGCGCTGGCAGCCCTCCTATCGTCGAATCATATCCTGATCATCGGTCCGCCGGGCACCGCCAAGTCGATGCTCGCCGACGAGCTGTGCCGGCGCATCGAAGGGGCGAATTATTTTCAATGGCTGCTGACCCGCTTTACCACGCCAGAAGAAATCTTCGGCGCCGTCAGCTTGAAAGCACTGGAGCAGGACGACTACCGCCGCGTCACCAGCCGCAAGCTGCCCGAGGCGCACATCGCGTTTCTGGATGAAATCTTCAAAGCCAATTCGTCGATCCTGAACGCGATCTTGACGCTGATCAACGAGCGGCTGTTTCACAACGGCAAGGAAATCGTGAAAGTGCCGCTGCTCACGCTTTTTGGTGCGAGCAATGAGCTGCCGGAAGAAGAAGAGCTAACCGCGCTCTACGATCGTTTCCTCGTTCGCTTTGTCGTCGGTTACATCAGCGAAGACTACCGTTTTCTGCGCATGCTCGAATCGCAAAAAGCGCCGGAGCGGACGATCCTGACTCTGGACGAGCTCACCGAACTGCAGGCAAGCGTGCGCGCCGTGATGATCCCGCCTCATGTTAACCGCAGCATCGCCGACATTCGGCGCGAGCTGAATAAAAAAAATATCCAAGCCTCTGACCGCCGCTACCGCCAATCGCTGGCCCTCCTCCAGGCCCATGCCTTTCTCGAAGGCGCGACTGAAGTCCAGGAAAAGAGTCTGTTCTTTTTGGAGCATGTGCTGTGGCGCGATCCTGCCGAGCACGAGCCGGTGCGCAACACCATTCGCGAACAGCTTTTGGGCTACGAAGAAGAGATCGCCGAGCTGCTCTATGAATCGCGCGAGATCCGCGATTCGGCGTTGCAACCGGGAAGGACCAGCGACGAGCGCGCCCGCGCATTGATCGAGTACCACACCAAACTTCGCAACATCATGGCCAAGGTCGATCAAATCGCCGAGCGCGCCGAGCGCATGGGCCGACCGCTCGATAAAGTGAAGTCCGTGCGCAACGAGATCGAAGAGATGCAGAAGGAGATGCTTGAACAGTTTTGAGGCGCGAGGCGCGGGATTCGGAACACGAAACAAATGGATAATGGAGAATTGATAATGAAGGAGACTCGGAGTTTTCAAACCCCCAAATTATCCATTATCAACTATCCATTATCCATTCCCTTCTATGCCGCCCAAACCGCGTAAGAAACCGCCCACGAAACGCGTCTTCGCGCCGCTGCCGAAGAACACCTTCTGGATTGAGAACGACCCCTACGATCGCCGTGTGTGGGAGCAACTCCGCGCCGACTCGCCGTCGCTGCGTGAGTTGGAAGAAAAAGGCAGCATGTTTTTGCCCCACTTCGGCTCGCTGCTGCAGGATATTTTTTCGCTCTTGTTCAAATACAACATCAACTACTTTCCAGACCAGCAAGTCCTGCCGAGCGCGCTGCTCAATCAGAAATTTCTCCGCGGCGTTCATCAAGGCGGCCAGTACCCGATGCTGCGCGAGCAAACTTTATTGAATGAGGCGCACGCCGGCCTATCGACCTTGATTCTCGGCGATCGCTTGCTCGCTCTCGTGCGCGAGCAAAAGTTTTTGAACCAGCGCGATCTGCGCGATCTCTGGGATATTCAAAAGCAAGAAGAAATCGTCGGCGAAAAGATGGAAGAGTACGACGCCGCCGACACGATCCCGGAAGACGAGTTATCGGAAGAAGGCAAAAAAGCGCTGCAAAAAGCCAAGGGAAAAATGGCCGGTGAAGTGCAAGGCGCCGAGGCGCTTTTGCGCCACAAGACCGCGCAGTTGAAAGAAGACCTAAAACAGATCGAGGGCCAGGCGAGCCAGCGTTTGCAAGCCGAAGCGATCAAAGTCGCGCAGCAGCTCGAAGACGCCACCGAAGAAGCCGAAACCTGGGGCAACACCATCGGCACGGGGCAAAAGTCACCGCCGGGACAGCAGCTGGAATTGGGTCGCCGCCTGGCCGGCAACGAGAAGCTCAAAAAACTCGCCAAGATGGTCGGGCGCATGAAATTTCACGCTCTGGCGCTGCGCAAAAAAGTCTTCGAGCGCTCCAGCGAAGAACTATTGGAAGTCGAGCAAGGCGACGCCCTGCACAGACTATTGCCGCATGAAATGCTCTCGCTGCATCATCCCGTCCTGCGCAAAGATTTCTACCGGCGCTTTTTGGACCAAGAGCTGATTCAATACTCACTGCGCGGCGTTGAGGAAAAAGGCAAAGGACCGATGGTGGTCTGCCTCGACGGCAGCTCCTCCATGTCCGGCGATAAAGAGATCTGGTCCAAAGCCGTCGCGCTCACGCTATTGGAAATCGCCCGCAAACAGCGCCGCCGCTTTCGCTCGATCTGTTTTTCGTCGGCGGAAACACCGCTGCAAGTCTTGGAGATGAACCCGCGCGACCGCTACGAGGTCGAAACCAAAACCATTATGGATTTGGCCGAGTACTTTCCTGGCGGCGGCACAGATTTTCAAAAACCGCTGGACGCGGCTTTAGAGTGCTTGCAGCAATCGCAGTTCAAAAAAGGCGACATCATTTTCATCACCGACGGGGAATGCCAGGTGAGCCCGGAATGGGCCGAGAACTTTCGCGAGCAAAAAGAAAAACTCGGCTTCTCACTATTTTCGATCCTCATCGACATGGGCCCCGCGCAGCTCGGCACGCTGAAAGAGTTCAGCGACCGTATCACGACGATCAAACAGCTCACCGGCGACGAGGCCAAAGATATCTTCGTGTCGTTTTGAGCTCGCCGGTCACGTGCGGCAGCGCAGCAGCTAAGCAGATGCTTCGCTTCGCTCAGCATGACAACCCTGCAGAGTAATGTGCCTACGCTGTGGGGTGAGAGTACAACCCCGATAACAAACAGATTATTTTCTTCGGTTTAAGGTTAGTTGTTCATTCCTTAATCACATACGCTTCCAACGCCGGCTTGTAGGACCGCGGCAGCCAATAGGGCCGGCGCATATTGCCCGGCCCCGGCGCCGGGCGCGTCTTCAGCATCCACTTCTTATAAACCTCGTGCGATTTGTTGGTGTCGACGAAGACGTCGCCGTATTTGTCGTCCGGCCCCGGTTTGGTGACGCGGACCTTTTGATGCCAGCAGTGCTGGCCGCTGACGAAGTCGGGCTGCACCGGGAACGTCAAGTTTTGGTGCACGCCGCCGTCCTGCCAGAAAATCCGGCCCGAGTCGGGGTCGTCGCTTTTGAACGGCGCGATACCGTGGATGGTCCGCATCATCCACTGCCCTTCGCCGACTCTCTTGATATCGACCAGCGCGGTCGACCAGCGCTCGCCGCCTTGATCTTCGGCCAAACGCCAACGGCCGAGATGGTGCGAGCAGGCGATCACGCCGGGCTTGATGCCTTCGGTCACCCAGACTTTGTCGACGAAGTAGCCGATCTCGGTGTGCACTTTCAAGAGATCGCCGGTTTTGACGTCGAAGTTCTGCGCGTCTTTGGGACTGAGCCAGAGCGGATTACGGTGTGAAATCTCATAAAGCCACTTGGCGTTGCCCGAGCGCGTGTGAATCAACGTCGGCAAACGGAAGGTCGGCAGCAGTAGCATTTCGCCGGCGTTCAAGTCGATATTGTCGGCGTGCACGTGGCTCTTGATGTAGCCGGGAATTGCATGCTCCGGCCATTTCCAGTCTTTCAGAGTTTTTGAATAGAACTCCAACTTGCGCGACGGCGTCGGGAAGCCGGCGCGGGGCTGGCCGTCAATCTCTACGCCTAGCGCTGCGCCATTTTTTGCAATGATCTTGCTTTTCGGGTCGGTCGTCGCGCCATCGAGATCCGCCGGCTTCACGGCGCTTAGATGGACCGCGTAGACATTGTCCTCAATCAGAAACGCACCATACTTGCGCATGTATTCGAGCGGCGTCAGGCCTTGTTTGGATGCCGCGGCCGGCAAACCCGGCACACTGTTCTCGAACATCCAACGATAATAATCGTCGACGGTCATCTTCTTGCCGGGCTCGAAGGGCGACTCGAAATATCTGCGTATGCCGAGCGAACCGTCGGGATCGACACGCCAGGAAAGCTCGATCCAGAACTCGTCTTCCTCCCATACTTGGCCGATGCCGGCGGCTTCGTGCGCCTCCCACGTTGTCGAAAATTTCTTGCCTTGCTTTTCCAGCGCCACCCGCAACACCGGCTGGCGAAAGCCAATCCAACGCGCTGCTTGGGTTTCCTGACTCATGACGTCGTGGCGCTCCGAGCCATGGCCCATGGGCAGCACGTAATCGGCGTACCACGCCGTCTCGCTCCAGGTCGGCGTCAAACAGGCGTGGCGCTCGACTTTGCTCTCGTCGGTGAGCATCTCGATCCAGCTCATGCCGTCGGGATTGGTCCACACCGGGTTGTAGACGCGGGTGAAATACATCGCCAGCTTGCCGCGCCCTTCTTTGACAAAGTGCGGCAGCAAAAAGCTCATCTCGAAGAACGCCAGGGGAAACTCTTTCGGAATGAGCATCTCATTCCAAACCTTGGAGGGCGGCGGCATCAGCGGTGGCGCTGGGATGAATTTATTGAATGCATTGGGCGCCGTGCCGCCGAGGGTGCCGACGGCGCCGACCAGCACCGAAAGAAACTGCAGCGCGCGCGCCACCTGCCAGCCACCGAGATTGCCGGCGGCGGTATTGCGCCAGACGTGGCTGGAAAGAGCCGTGCCCGCCTTGGCGATCTCATGGGCGACTTCGACAATCACCTTTGGATCGATGCCGGCTTCTTTGGCTGCGAATTCTGGCGTGTAGCTGGCATATTGCTGTTTGAGGATTTCGATGAACGATTCGAAGCTGTGCGCTTTGTCGGCATGCTCTTCGCGCAGGTACTCTTCCCAGTTGACCCACTGGCGCACGAATTCGCGGTCGAAGAGATTTTCCTGCAAGAGAATATTGCACATCGCCAGCAAGAGCGCCGCTTCACTGCCCGGCCAGGCGGAAATCCAATAGTCGGCCTTGGACGCCGTATTCGACAAGCGCGTGTCGATGACGCAGATTTTCGCGCCGCGCTCTTTGCCCTCGATAATCCGCTGCGCGTGGGGATTGAAGTAATGGCCGGTCTCCAAATGGGAGCTCAGCAGCAGCATGAAGCGTGCATTGGCGTGATCCGGCGACGGCCGGTCGATGCCGGACCAGAAAGCATAGCCGGCACGCGCGCCCGCGGAGCAAACGTTAGTATGACTGTTGTGGCCGTCGATGCCCCAGGAGTGCAGTATCCTTTGATGATAGAGTAGCTCATGGCCCGGCCGGCCGACGTGATACATGATTTCGTTGCGCCGATCTTCCTGCAGCGCCTTGCGCACCCGCCCGGCGATATCGTCGAGCACTTCGTCCCACGAAACCCGCTCCCATTTGCCTTCGCCGCGCTTGCCGACGCGCTTTAACGGATAGCGAATGCGCTCGGGATCGGTCACTTGGTTCAGCGTCGCCGGTCCCTTGGCGCAGTTGCGGCCGCGGCTGCCAGGATGTTCCGGGTTGCCCTCGAAGCGGCGAATCTTGTTGGTGTCTTTTTCAATCACTGCCACCAGACCGCAGGCCGCTTCACAATTAAAACAGATCGTCGGCACGATGCGGCAATGTTTTTCCACCTTGCGCGGCCACTGCGCCGTGTCGTATTCGACCCAATCGTCCCATTTTTCCACCGACGGATAGTTGGCAAGACCATTGGGTTCCAGTCGCAAAGCGTCGGGGTTTAACGGCGTACGGGCTTCACTCATAAATCTATGATCCTCAAAGGAACCTGCTTCGACAGGCTCAGCATGAATGGTATTCGCTTCATTGCTCCGTTTGTCCTGAGCTTGTCGAAGGACTCCGAAGCGATTTTACTCTAGCTCAGCGGCAGCGCCTGCCCGGCCTTGATCCAAAGATGCTCGTAGTACCACAGGCCAAAGAGCACCAAGGCTGCAGCAACAATGTTTGGAATCAACGAATTGATCGGCGCCAAGACCAGGGCGATCGGAATCACAATGCCCACGCCGATCGCCAGCAGCCAAAACTGTTTGGCCAGCGAACCGCGCGCCAGCAGCGCGCCGGCGCGGATGGCGTCTTCGGCGCCATGCTTCATGAATAGCTCGCCCATGATCATCGCCAAGCTCGCCAGCAGTGCGATAATCAGGAAATGGCTGAGCGAAATGAACAGCGTCAAACTCGCACCGAGGGTGCCGAGGAGAATCATGGTCGCCGCGCCGGCGGCGATCGCTTGAATGATCAAATGCCAAAACAGCAGCGGGCTCTGCCAAAAATCCCGCCCGCGCGCTTGAGCGAACAAAAACGCCGAATACCCAGCGGACGCGATCGCAAACAGCGCCGCCGGCCAAGTGATCCAGCGCGACACGGTGCCTTGAAGAAACATCTGCGTTAACCATGCCGCCAATAGCGCACCGAAGATCGCCAACACATAGCCGCCCAACACCAGCCATGAATTCAGATTTGGCTTGGTCAACAGAAAGAAAAACCGCCCGGGCTTTTTCAGATCGAAGATCAGCAAGAGCACGGTCGCGATCAAAAAGACCAGCGAGACGATGGGATTGATCAAGCTCAAGATCGCGGCGTCCTGCTCGTAGCCCATGTTGAGAAAAAGCACCGACAGCAATAACACCCCCGCGGCAATCGACTTGGTCCAGAGATAAGACGCGACGCGCTTGCCCCAGGGCACGATGTGCGGCACGTCGTAGACTTCGCGCGCCGCGCCCGGCGTCGGCCGCTCTTTGCTCTGCAAGCTGAGGGCGTAAAGATCTTCGCCGGGGTCTTTGTCGGCCCAGAAGTGCGCCGCCTGGGGCTCCATCATCGACGGGTTCAACAGATCGCCATCGGCGCCGGCGTAAAACAATTTCGGCTTGGTCCCTTTCTCGGCTTTGCGCACACTGACCTTTTCCATGGCGATGCGCTTGCTGATCGTGCTGGTGGGGTCGTCGAGGTCGCCGGAGAGAATCGCTTGGGTCGGGCAAACCACTTCGCAGGCCGGCTTGTAGCCCATGTCGACGCGCGAGGCGTCGAAGTTGCACTTGGCCGCCGTGTTGCGGTCGGGATCGATATAAAGCGCGTCGTAGGGACAGGCCTGCATGCAGGATTTACAGCCGATGCAGCGCTCGCTATCGAAATCGACGATGCCGTCGGGGCGACGAAACAAAGCCACGGTCGGACAAATCTCGACGCACGGCGCGTCGTCGCAATGATTGCAGCGCAAGACGGCGAAGTGGCGCCGCGTGTCGGGATAGTGGCCCTTCTCGATGTACTTGACCCAAGTGCGGTTTACGCCGAGCGCGATATTGTGTTCTTCCTTGCACGCCACCGTGCAAGCGTGGCAGCCGATGCAGCGATTTTGATCGATGAGGAATCCGTAGCGCATTCCATACCTTTCTGATCGGAAAACTTTACAGCGAAAAAAGAAATTTTCGATTCTCTAGCAGGAAGTGCGCGGCAGGGTCAATGAAAACTCCGAAAGTTTCTGACAAGCTTGAGCGCCCCCAACGGGCCGTATCGAAGGGTTAACGCGCGGTCGCGCGCGTCGCACACCAGGCAAGCATTTCCATCTGCGCCATGGTCTCCACCGTCGATCCGGCGCGCGACACCGTGCGCTCGGCGTGGTGGGCAGGCTGCCCCAACGCCATCAGCACCGACACCGCAAACATCGCGGTACGCCCGACACCGCCGGCACAATGAATTAATACTGACTGACCGCCGTGCAGACGGGAGGCGACATCGCGCACCATAGTCCAAAAGGCGTCCTTATCAACGGGAATGCCACCCTCGCGAATCTCCATTCCCAACATGGAACAAGGCACGGTGCCTGCCTCGATGGCATCGGCGTAGGCGGAAGACTTCTGGCGGATTTCAAAGTGCTCGTTCAAGCAAACGATGGCGCCGACTTCGTCTTCTCGCACTTGGTGCCAAACCCGATCAAGCGCCTCGAAGCGGCCGGGCATACTGTGCAGTAAAAGTTTTCCCGGGACCTGTGCGGGCATCTCGACACGACGAAACATCTAGGCAACTCTCCTGAAAGTCATCCTCTTAGCAATACGCAAAGATCGACCAACAGACAAGGACGCTATCGCTTTCGTCGCTCGTGCTCGTAAGTCGCAACTCGCACCGACACTCCCCAATACGAGCACGAGCAACGAGCACGAACCACGATCCCTGCTCACACAATCCCAACAATCCCCGCCAACGCCCCCACCGCCAAGAGCCAGAGCGGATTCCACGGCTTCCACAACACGAACGCAACCGTTGCCAGTGACAACAGATAGCCGCGCCACTCGTGATTGACGGCGCGCAACAAGATGGTTGCGCTGGCGAGCATCAAACCGAGCGTGATCGGCGTCAGCCCATTGCGCAGCGCCTGGAAGATGCGCGCTTTCGGATAACGCTCGTTGAAATGCACGATCACCATCGTCAGCGTGCAGGCCGGAATCAACAGCGGAATCGTCGTTGCGGCCGCGCCCGCCAAACCGGCCAGGTGCCAGCCAATCAGCGTTGTGTACATGACGTTGGGTCCCGGCGCGGCCTGCGCCAATGTGTAGAGCTCGGCAAACTCGCGATTGGTCAGATAGTGATGCACGTCGACGACGTAGCGATGAATGTCCGGCAAAACTGTGGACGGCCCGCCGACCGCGATAAACCAGAGCAGCAACAGATGAAAGAAAAGCCCGACCAAATCGACCTGCATCACTTCGCCTCCCGCCATGCCGCGATCACGCCCAACGGCGCTAAACCGAGAATCACCCAAAACAACGGCCAGCGCAGCACTCCGACGCCGACGAAGGCCGCCACCGCAAGAAGCCACGGGCGCCAGCGCCGCGGCAAAACCATTGCAAGCTTGATCACGGTGGCGAGCAGCAAGCCCGGCGCAACCTTCGACATGCCCGAGAGCGCCTGCGAGACAAACGGCAGCGAGCCGTAGCGATGGTAGAGATAGCCCATGCCGATCACCACCAAGCAAGGCCAACCGAGATAGCCAATGACCGACGCCGCCGCGCCGCGCCAACCGCCAAAGCGGTAGCCGACCATCACGGTGAGATTCAGGACGTTCGGCCCAGGCAAAAGTTGGCCGAGAGTGAGCAGCTCGACAAATTCTTTGTCGGTTATCCACTTGCGTTGATCGACTAACGCTCGGCGCGTCCAGTAGATGGCGCCGCCAAAGGCGGACAGCGTGATCTGTGAAAAGGTGATGAATAGCGCCAGCGGCGCGACCCGCTGCCGCGATGAGCTGGACGAATTGATTGGCTCCATGATTTCTTGATTACCCTACACACGCAGATTTGTCGCGTCGACCGCACCCCGCGTCAGAATTTTGACTCGCTTTATTCTGTTTCCTTTTAACTTGTTGCTGCCAAGCCCACGCCGATCTGCTATCATGCTGCGAATTGTTCGGAGCGAAGGAGACAGAGTCATGGCCGATGCCGTCAAAACGGAGCTTGAAACATTCATGCAAGGAGTGCAGCAGCGCAACCCCGGTGAAGTCGAATTTCACCAGGCGGTGCGTGAGGTAACGGAATCGTTGATATCCTTTGTCCTGGAAAACAAGAAATATCGCGACGCGAGTATTCTCGAACGCATCACCGAACCGGAGCGCATCATCATCTACCGCGTCAACTGGGAGGACGACCGGGGACACATCCAAACCAACCGCGCCTGGCGCATCCAATTCAACAGCGCCATCGGTCCATACAAAGGCGGCCTGCGCTTTCATCCGAGCGTCAATCAGTCGGTGCTCAAGTTCCTGGGCTTCGAGCAGATTTTCAAAAACTCTCTGACGGGGTTGCCGATGGGCGGTGCCAAGGGCGGCTCCAACTTCGACCCGAAAGGCAAAAGCGATCGCGAAGTCATGCGCTTTTGCCAGTCGATGATGAACGAGCTTTTCCGTCACATCGGCGAAGATACCGACGTCCCAGCTGGCGATATCGGCGTCGGCGGGCGCGAGGTTGGCTTTCTCTTCGGCCAGTTCAAGCGGCTCGCCAATCGATTCACTGGGACGTTTACCGGCAAGGGGCTCGCCTACGGCGGCAGCTTGATCCGCACCGAAGCCACCGGCTACGGCTGCGTTTATTTCTGCGAGAACATGTTGAACCACAAAGGCGATTCGTTGAAAGGCAAAACCTGCGCCGTCTCCGGCTCCGGTAACGTGGCGATCTATTGCGTCGAGAAAGCGCTTCAATCCGGCGCCAAGGTGCTCACCATGAGCGACTCCAATGGGACCATCTACGATAAGGACGGCATCGACGCCGACAAGCTGGCGTTCATCAAAGACTTGAAAGAAGTGCGCCGCGGCCGCATCTCGGAGTACACTGACAAATACCAATCGGCACAGTACCTCGCTAACCAGCGGCCCTGGTCAGTGAAATGCGACGCCGCGTTTCCCTGCGCCACGCAAAATGAAATCAATCTCGACGACGCCAGGGCGCTGGCGCAGAACGGCGTCAAAGTCGTCGTCGAAGGCGCCAACATGCCGACCGAATTGACCGCTGTTCATCTATTGCAGGAAAGCGGCGTCCTATTCGGCCCCGCCAAAGCCGCCAACGCCGGCGGCGTCGCGGTCTCAGGCTTGGAACAAAGCCAAAACTCACTGCGCCTCAGCTGGTCCCGCGAAGAAGTCGACGAGCGCCTGAAGAACATCATGCGCAACATCCACAATAAATGCTTACAGTACGGCGCCGGCGCCAACGGCCAAGTCAACTACGTTGCCGGCGCCAACATCGGCGGCTTTGTAAAAGTCGCCGACGCCATGCTAGCGCAGGGGCTGGTGTAAGGAGATGCGAATTCGGACTTTATGATTCACCACGGAGACATGGAGGGCACGGAGTTCGGAAGGAAGGATGAACCCAGCGCGGTGCAACCCCAACTGACCGGATAAGAGATTTAACCGCAAAAAGCGCAAAAGACACAAAACTCGGAGGGGAAATTTTCACCACGAAGACACCAAGATCACGAAGGTAAAGAGAAGACAATCAATAAGTCTTCTCCGAACTTCGTGTCCTTCGTGCGCTTCGTGGTGAGACTAGAGTTTTTCTCCGCAACAAAGTTTGCGCAAGCTGCGCAAATCCTCAAACCATAGCAGCACGTTTTGTAGTTTGTAGGGTGCGCCGTGCGCACCATTCGTGGCTACTCCCCTCGCCCGCCGCGCACGATCAAGACCGGATCGTCGCCGTGGCGCACGACTTTCTCTGTCACGCTGCCGAGCAGCCAGCGTTTGACGCCGGTATAGCCATGGGTCGACATGGCGACCAGCGCGTGGGTTTCGTTGTGCGCAAAGTTAATGATCTCGTCCGCGGCCGTGCCTTCCATGGTCCGTATGGCAACCGTGCGGACGCCCTCTTTTACCAGCCGCACTTCTTGGTGTTTCAGATAGGCGGCTGCCTCATCGTGCGACTCCTTACGCAGCTCGTCATAGTCCGGCAGATACACTTCGCTGCCCGCGTACATGGCACCGGGCATCTGAAAGGCGCGAATCAATGTGACCTCTAGGTCGAGCGCTTGTGCCCAGCTCGAAACCGTCGGCAGAATCTCTTCCGCCAGGGCCGAACCATCCAGCGGCACCACGATGGAATTGATAATCCGCTGCGGTGAAGTCTTCGCGACACCCGCGCGGACCAGAAAGAGCGGATTCGTCGTGCCGCGCAGCACTTTTTCCGCCACGCTGCCGAGCAGCCAGCGCTGCGCGCCGGAGCGGCCATGGGTCGCCATGGCGACCAGCGTGTTGCGATCTTTAGCCGCGGCCTCAAGAATCGCCTCTGCCGCATGACCGCGAAGGACGCGACATTGGCTTGAGATGCGGGCAAAGCGCTTGGCGATATTTTCCAGATAGGCAGCGCTGTTTTTCGCCTCGGCCGCAACCACCGCGTCGGCACGGTGCGTTTTGTCCGCCGCCAGGTGGCTTGTCATGGCGCCGACATCGGCCACAGACAAAAATTCAACCGCTGTCCTAAAACCGAGAGCCAGCGCTTCCACGTAGGGCAAAACCGCTTCGGCAGTTGTCGACCCATCCAGGGGAACCAAAATCTTCGTGTACATGATCGCCTCCCGAATTTTTCCGCGCTGATTTTGTCCTAACCGAGGCCGCGCCGCTACACAATAGCCAAAGATTTTTTGTCACGGCGCCGCCAAATTTTCGTTGACGGATTTTTCAGCCGAGTGGGAACTCGGCAATGACAAGGAGATATCCATCGCGAAACGGTTTCGGCTGCATCCCATTGCTTTGCTGTTCGTTGGATTGGCCCTGGGCATCACTCATGAGACCTGTCGCGCGGCCCAGCCCGACAGCGTGACCATCGGCAATTCGTCTTTCTCAGAAGACTACGTGCCGCTCTGGCTCGGCGTCGAGGGGCGCCTCGCGGTGCAATGACGAAATAAGCCGTTTTGTTATCCTGAGCGTAGAGAAGGATCTGCTTTTTTCACGCACTGGCATTAAGCGGATTCTTCGGCACCGCCTCATCAGAATGACGATTCTGATACAGTCTCTCACTAGAACGGAAAAAGTTTCACTCGCTGCCCGGCGCGCAGTTGTTCGACCGGGTAGTGGGTGCCGCGCCAGTCGATGCCATCGTCGCGGATGCACTTGTAGGCGGCGCGGATCATCATGCACGTAAACAGCAGCACGCCTATCGGAAACAACAACGCACTCAGCATATCCGCTGGGCTTTCACTGTAGAGAAGAGCAAAAATCCAATGCAGACCAATAGCGAGCAGGGCCGGGGTCAGCACAAGCAGCGATCCTAAAATCATGCCCGCTGCCAGCGCCATCGGCGGCACCAGCAGCAGGGTCCAAATCGCCAAGACCTGCAGCGCCACCAACCATCCGCGGTAGCCGGAACCGGGGCCAAAAAGATTTTTTTCCAAGCCCTTGAACATCGCCGGCAAGGACTCGTACCAATTGACGCGCAGTTCGTCGAGAGCAAACGCCAAGCGCGTTACAGCGCCCGCTTGTTTGATCATCAAACCTAAACCCACATCGTCACCCGGCTCGAGTCGCAGCCACTCAAAACCGGCCGTGCGGTGAAACGCTTCGGCTTTGACCAGATTAAAAGCGCCGATGCCGACGAACGCCCGTCGGCTCGAACGATTGACGCGGCTCGCATGGGTCGCCAGAACAAACAACAAGCCGAACGCGCGCGCGGCAACATTGAGCCAAAAACCGTGCAGCACCATCCGCGGCACTAGCGCGAGATGATCGGCGCCCTGCCCTACAGCAAAAGCGAGCGCGCGGCGCAGCGTCGCCGGCGCAACATGCACGTCGGCGTCGGTGAATAAAAACCATTCGCCGCGCGCCAATTGGACACCTTGATGCAGCGCGTGAACTTTGCCGAGCCAACCCGCCGGCAGAGAGTGAATGTGCACGGGCCGAATACGCGAGTCGGCCGCAGCCAAGCGATCGACGATTTCGCCTGTCGTGTCCGTCGAGCGGTCGTTGACGAGGATGATTTCGAAGGCCGGATAATCCTGCTGTGACAGTGTCGAGACCGCAGACTCAAGATGCACTGCCTCGTTGCAAGCGGGAATGATGATGCTGAGAAACGGCCAGCTCTCCGGCGCTGCGACGTTTTGCTTGCCAAGCGCCGGCACGTAGAGCGGCAGCAGCATGAGCCGCGCGAAAGCGAGCGTCCATAAGCTGCAAAGTAAGATGAGAAAGATTTGCAGTTCGGCAATCATTCGCCCAAGGACTTAATGTGATCAACCCATTCCGATTCCCTCGCCCTCCGGGAGAGGGTGAGGGTGAGGGCGCTATGTGGCAACAAACCTGCTTACAGGCGCCCTCATCCCAACCTTCTCCCAGAGGGAGAAGGAGTAGAACACCAAGCGGCTATTGCTGCCCTGACTCTCGCTGCGGTTGAAGTTCCACTTACTCTTTTCTCGTCGGAAACGCCGGTGGAATAATGTCTTCCACTTTCCGTCCCGCCCAATCGCGCGCCGACCAGGCGTCCCAGGCGCGGTTCGCGCCGGCCTGCGCCTGGGCGAAAAGCTCGGCGTCGTTGACGCGCGTCGACTTGCCGCCTTCAATCACTACTTCACCATCGACGATCACGGTCTCGACGTCGGCGCCGCTGCCATACTCCAGCAGCGCGTTGATCGGATCGCGCACCGGACCATAGCGAGTCGTGCGCAGGTCGATGATAACGAGATCGGCTTTGGCGCCGGGCGCCAGCCGGCCGAGGTCGCTGCGACCCAGCGCGGTTGCGCCGCCAATGGTCGCTGCGTTGAAAACATCCGCGGCGCGCGCCACCGCCGCCCGGCGATCGACGAGGCGTGAAATCAAAGAGGCGTAGCGCATCTCAGAAACGATATCGAGCGGATAGGTATCTGTCCCCAACCCAATTCTTACGCCGGCCTGCAGATAGCGATCGAAGGATTCCATGGCGAAGGCCATCTTGGCGCACTTATGCGGGCAGTGTCCGACGGTCGCCCCGGTCTCGGCGAGGATTTTCATTTCGTTGCCGAGCGGGTAGTCGACCCGCGAGTGGCCGCCGGTGATCGCCATGTGCCCCAGCGTCGTGCGCGGACCGAGAATGCCGACGTCCGCGAGAAACTCGGCCACCGGCTTGCGATGGCGATTTAAAATTTCCAAGAACTCACGAAAATTGCCGCCGGCGTGAATGTGCAGCGGCACGTCCAACTCTTTCGCCGCCGCGACACTTTCTCGCAGCAACGACGGCTCGCAGGTCTCGGCCTGCGCCGGATTGAGAATGCCCTGCAGCCGGCCGTTATGCGCGCCATGAAACTTCTTAATGAAGTCCACCGCGACCTTCAATCCTGGGCGTCCCTTATCAGCGCGCTCTTCGTAATAATGCCGTCCCTCGGCGTCGGTAAAAATGTCGTGGCTGCGAAACGGTGGACTAAAAAACACCCGCCCGCCGAGTTGACCGACGATGGCGACGTAGTCGTCCAGTGCTCCCGGGCCGCCGCCGGGATCGAGCACCGTCGTCGCGCCATTGCGCAGCGCGCTGTAAAGCGCATACTTGCGGCCCATGGCGACCGCCGGCGCCGCCGGTGGCTCGACTTTATCTTTTAGCGGCGCGCCAAAGACAAACCAGTTGGCGGCCAGATAATCTTTTTTCGTGACGTCGGTAAGCAGGTAATCGCCGACGTTCAACTGGGAATGCACGTGCAAATTGACGAACCCGGGAGAAACGATCTTTCCGGCGGCGTCGATCACCCGATCCGCCGCCGGCTTGTCGGTGCCGACGGATTTGATCGAGTTGCCGTCGATCAATACCGAACCGTCGGGAATAATCTCATGGCCCGTGCCGGACCAACCGACCACCGTGCCGCCATCGATGCGAATGCTCATGAGTGAAGCCCTTCTTAGTAAATGATGTTCAGCATAGTTAGCATGGCCGCCGGGCGAAAAAAAAGGGCGGGTTTGAAACCCGCCCCAGCCACGTTGCCACCGGAATGCCCTGCGGCGTTTGCGGTAAAGTTGACGCCGAGTCTCCTAGCGCGCGCCTAACTCTTTCAATGCTTCGCGCAGGTAGCTCTGATCGACATATTTTGCCGCGTTTGGCGCCGCACCCTTGGCTTGCGACTGCTCCCAATAAATTTGCGTGACGTTTTGCAAACCTTCGACGTTGAGATCGCCGTCCGGGTGCCACATCTTGGTCGACGTGTAGAATTCCCAACCGCGCCGGGCGTGCTCGCGCTTGAGGTTCATTTCTTTGGCGAGATAATCCACTGACGCATCCTTGTTTTGATAGATCCAACGCATGGTCTGCGCCATGGCGCGCATCACACGCACCAACACGGGCCGGTTCTTTTCGGCCCAGGAGCGTGGCACCGATAACGATGCCAATTGATAGTTGGGAATGACATCGACAAAGCGACCGATCTCGTTGAAGCCCTGCTCTTCCGCGGCGTAGTTCACCGGCAGCGACAGCGCCGCTGCGTCGATGGAGCCCGCCACCAGCGCTGCATAGGTTTGCGGCGTACCGCCGATGACGAGCAGCTTGTAGTCACGCGGGTATTCGAGCCCTTTGATTTTTAGAACCTGCCGCAGCGCAAACGTCACCCCGGAAGTCAGGCTAATGGCGCCGAAGGTCGCACCGCGC
This sequence comes from Deltaproteobacteria bacterium, assembly GCA_016874755.1. Lineage (NCBI taxonomy): Bacteria > Pseudomonadati > Myxococcota > Myxococcia > Deltaproteobacteria bacterium. Next base: position 44,738 of record VGTH01000027.1, read on the forward strand.
AGATCGCCGTAGGTCTTGAATCGCTTAGCCGCCATGATCGACTGGGTTAGCCCGTTGATCAGGCCGCCGACAATCACCAGATCGAGCCCCTTTTCGATGGCCGCAACCGGAGCGTCCGACGAGCTGCCAGCGATCTCCAACGACCCACCAGCAAGCGCCTGAATCCCAACATCGGAAGCGCGAATCACCACCAGATCGACGTCGAGCCCCTGCTTGGCGAAAAACCCCATGCGCGACGCGATCCACAACGGCCCGTAGCCAAGCGTCTTGGTCGCCGAGCTGATGCGCAGCTTGGCGCGCTCTTGGGCGCGGCCGGCAGTGCTGGTGCAAACGACAAAAGCAATGACCAGGAAGAAAATGGTTTTAGGCATGGTGAGCTCCTTGGGAGAAAGGCCACAAACAGATCATACCCCGTGAATGACCCGGAACTTTTGTAACTGTCTCTGCCAAAACAAAAAAGGGCGCGATAAATCGCGCCCCTAGATCCGGATTTTTCTTTGCGTTCTTTGCGGTTAAATTATCCGATTCGGAATCTCTTTTGCGCCTTTTGCGCTTCTTGCGGTTAATTCTCCGACTCCGATTTTCTATTTTGCGTCTTTTGCGTTTTTTGCGGCCATTCTTAGGTCAGCACTTCCTCTTGCTGCCACTTCTCAATGGTCGCTTTGTCGTAGCCTAGCAGCTCCGTCAGGATCTGCTCGTTGTCGGCGCCGAAGCGCGCCGGTAGCTTGAGCGGCTCTTCCTCCATGCCTTTGAACTTGAAGCCGGCGCGAGAGATCTCGAACGGACCGATGAGAGATTCTTTGAACGGCGAAAAAAAGTCCCGATGGCGCAGCTGCGGATCCTGCAGCAAATCGGCGCCGGTTTGCACCATACTCCCCGGCACGCCGGCGCTTTGGCACTTGTTCATGATCTCTTCTGAGGGTCGCGCCTCAGTCCACTCTCTAACAATCGCATCCAGCTCGGCGCGGTGCTGCACCCGCGCCTGCAGCGTCGCGAAGCGCGGGTCGCTCAATAGCTCGGCGCGGCCAATGACGCGGCAGAAATTTTTCCATTCCTCCTCGGTCCTAACCGAGATCACACACCAGCGATCCTCGCCCTGGCAGCGATAGACGCCGTGCGGCGCGGCCAGCGCGTAGTGATTGCCCTTGGGCTTGGGATCGTCGCCGTTAACGGACGTTTCGAGATATGTCGTCCCCAACACCGCCGCCGTGCCTTCGATCTGCGCCAGATCGATGGTCACGCCCTTCCCCGTGCGCCGGCTGTTCAAGAGCGCTGCCATCAGCATGGTCGGCCCCAAGACGAAACCGAGATGATCGGGATAAACGCCTTGCGATCCAATCGGTCGGTCTTGCTCCGGATGATTCCAAAGATAGGTGATGCCGGAGAACGCCGTGAGATTGAAACCCCAAGTGCCGTAGCTGCTCTTCGGCCCCTCGGTGCCGAAGCCGGGCAGCTTGACGATAACCAGTTTCGGATTCACTTTGCGCAAATCGTCATCGCCCAGGCCCAACTTGTCCAACACCCGCGGGCGAAAATTCTGCAGCACCGCATCCGCTTTGCCGGCTAGCTCGCGGATCAATTTGGCACCGGTCGGATGCTTCAAGTTGATCGCCAGCGAGCGCACACCCAAGTTGCACTCGATAAAACGCGGCGCCTCGTCGATATCCTTGTGCTGGCCGTAGTGGCGAAAGGTATCGAGCCCGCCCTTCTTCGACTCGATCTTGATCACCTCCGCGCCATAGTTGGCCAACAACCGGCCAGCGTAGGGCCCGGCGTAGCCGGTGGTGAATGCCAGGACTCGGATGCCTTTTAGGATGTTGTTTGCTGCTTCCATGGTCACTACGTTCCCGATTCCAGATTACAAATTAGATTATAGATTCTCCGCAGCCAATTTGGAATTTGGAATCTGTAATCTGGAATCCTTACTATATAATTCGCTCCGCCGTGAGTGCTGGCAGGTCCCTGGGATCAACCCCTAATTCGCCGCAAAGAATTTCCTGATTGTGTTGTCCCGTCAGCGGCGCCGGCGCCGGGGCGTTGCGCTTGCCGTCCATGGTAAAAAAACCGCCGGGCGCCGCGAACGTGCCGAGAACCGGGTGCGTCACGTTGCTGAAAAAGCCACGCGCTTGGATGTGCGGGTCTTTCATAAAATCGGACGGCGAGTTCACCGGCAGGCCGGGGATGCCGTGCTTCTGCATCAGCTCGGCCAGGTCTTCTTTGGTGTAGCGCATGGTGAACGAGGTCACCTGGGCGTTGATGTAGTCGGCCTCTTTGCGTCGCGTGTTGCTGTTGATCCACTTTGGATCGTCGAGATCGGCGTCGTGGTTGTCCCAGACCTTGAGCAAGAGCGGCCAATGGGTCTGCGTGACGAACAGCGCGATCCAGCCGTTTTTGCACTGAAATAAGTTCGCCGGGGCGTTGTGCTGGTGCTGGCTGCCGGCGCGCTTCATGACGCGCTTTTCTGCGGCGTAATTAAACGCGACATGCTCGTGCAGCGCCATGCTCGCCTGCACTGACGCATCGATCCACGCGCCGATGCCGCGCTGCTCGCGCTGCCACAGCGCCAGCATGGTCGCGTAACACGCAAACAAACTGGCATAGTAGTAGGCTTGGGTCTCCGGCGGATTGCACGGCGTCATCTTCGGGTCGCCGCTGATATAAAGCAGCGAGCCCATGGCATTGCCGATGATGTCCGGCGCTTTGTATTTCGCGTACGGCCCGTCCTGCCCGAAGCCGGTCAGCGAAATAAGAATCAAATTGTTCTTCTTTCTCAGCAGCTCGTCGTAGCCAAGACTATTGGCCGCAAGATGACCGGGCTCAAAGGTCTCCAGCACGATGTCGGACTTCCCAACCAAATCCAGAAATATTTTGCGCCCGCTCTCTTTGGTGATATCGAGCGTGACGCTTTTCTTGCCGCCATTAAGATAGTTAAAGCGCAGGCTGCCCTCGCGATGGGCATGTCCCTTGGCAAACGGCGGCTCCAAGCGGCCGGCATCGCCCTCGGGCGGCTCGATCTTGATGACGTCCATGCCAAGGTCGCGCAGCACCTTGCCGCAAAACGATCCCATGGAGGAGCTTAGGTCGAGGACGCGGTAGCCGGATAGTAACGAGAACTTTTCGGTGGTGATGCTCATTGCAGCTTCGACTCAATTGGAAATGGAAAGTTGAAAATTGAAAACTATCGAAGTACGGAACTCATTTCCGATTCTTTCATCTTCAATTTTCCATTTTCAATTACTATTTGTGATTGCGAATGATGTGCTCCGCCAGCCGCCAGCGCAGCACCTCCGGGGTGCCCTCGGTGATGCGGATGCTGCGCACTTGGCGGTACCACCATTCGAGCGGCAGCTCGCGCATCAAACCCAAACCACCGTGGACTTGGATCGAGCGGTCGACCACGCGGCCCGCCATCTCGGCGCACTGAATCTTCGTCATGTAAGATAGCTGGCGGATGTCTTCGCCGCGGTCGTGGCGCCAGGCGCATTCGTAGACCATCAAGCGGCAGGCGTGCAGCTCCATGGTCGAGTCGGCGATCATGAACTGGATCGCCTGGCGATTGGCGAGCGGCTGGCCGAAGGTCGTGCGCACTTTGGAATATTCGATCATCATGTCCAACGCACGCGAGGCGATACCGCAGGGGCGCGCGCCGTGGCCGCGCACCCGGCCTTCTTCGATCCATTTCTGCGCGATGGAAAAGCCCTGCCCTTCGGCGCCGATGCGATCAGCCTCCGCCACACGGACATTCTCAAAATGAATCTGCCCCGGCGTGTCGCCCATCATCGTCGGCCATAATTTTTCCAGCGTCACCCCCGGCGCTTTCATACTGACCATGAAGCAACTCACGCCGCCGCGCGCCCCTTTGGCCGGGTCGGTGACAGCGATGACCTGCGCGTAGTCGGCGTTCTTCGCGCCGGTGATAAATCTCTTGGTGCCGTTGAGAATGTAGTGATCGCCATTTTTGACGGCGCGAGTCTTCATCCCCGCTGGATCGCTGCCCGCGTCCGGCTCGGTCTGGGCGAAGCAAATTTTGATTTTGCCCTCGATCACCGGCAGCAGAAAACGCTTTTTCTGCTCGTCGTTGGCGTTGAACAAGACCGGCCGGACTTCCGGCCCGAAGATCGGCGCGTAGCGGAAAGGAATCGCAATCGTCCGTGCGACCTCTTCCATGATCACGCAGCGGCTCAACAGATCGAGCCCGGCGCCGCCGTATTCCTGCGGCACGTCGAGCAGCCACAAGCCGATCGCCTTGGCCTTTTCCTGCAGAGGCTTGATGAACTGCTCCGGCATATCCTCCCCTTCGGGACGACATTCGCGCTCGAGCGGGATCAGCTCGCGATCGACGAATTTGCGGACGGTATCTTTGAGAACTTGCAGTTCTTCGGGGAGATTGAAATCCACGCTACACCATTTTGGATTTTGGATTTCCGATTTTGGATTACCGGATCAACGCCCGACCACAGTTGCTTCCAAAGTTCTTACATTATCAGCTTCATTCGCCCTCACCCTAACCCTCTCCCAGAGGGAGAGGGCAGGGATAAGGAGGGAAAATGAATTACGACGTTGAACGTTTGAACCGTTGAACGGCGCGGCAAAGCCGCGCTATTTCGCCCGGTTGTACTCGCCCAAACCCGGACGATAGGTCTTCTTGTCGAGGAACTGTTCCATGCCGGTCTCACGGCCCTTTTCCGGGTCGGTGAGGCGCAGTGCCGTGCCCTTGGCGCTCATGTACTCTTCGGCCTGGCCGTAGTCCATCGTGCGGCAGTACTTGTAAACTTCTTTGGCCGCGCGCAGCACTGCCGGGTTTTTCTTTTTCAGCTTATCAGCCAGCTCGAGAGTTTTCGCGCGCAGCTGGTCTTTCGGAACGGCAAAGTTGACGAGCTTGATTTCCGCAGCGCGTTTGCCGTCGAACGGATCGCCGGTCATGATGTACCACATGGCGTCGCGATAGCACATGGCGTCGGCCAACACGCGGCTCACCAAACCGCCAGGGAAAATACCCCAGTTGATTTCGCTCAGGCCGAAGGTCGCGTCCTCGGCGGCGATGGCAAAGTCGCAGGCGATGAGCGGCGTAAACGCGCCGCCAAAGCAGAAGCCGTTGACCATGGCGATGGTCGGCTTCGGGAACCAGAACAGCCGGCGCCAGCGCCATTCCTGTGACGCCCAGCTCGCTTTGCGCCGCTCCAACGGATTGTTGTCGGTGCCGCGGAAATATTCGCGCAAGTCCTGCCCGGCGCACCAGCTCGGCCCCGCACCGGTGATGATCAGCACTTGCGTTTCTTTGTCCACTTCCAGCTCGGTGATCGCTTCGAGCATGTCGTAGTGGAGTTGCGGGTTCATGGCGTTTCGTTTCTCTGGGCGATTCAAGATACACCAGCTAACGCCATCCTCTTTTTCGACGCGGACGGTCTTATATTCTTTCCACAGGGTTGCAGCCACGGTTCGTACCTCCTAAGTAAATTTACTCCCTACTTATTCGAGCGCTCGTCAGTCTGTCAAGCGATTCATTTTATTTGGTATAGAGCGTCTTGACGAACCCTGTCTGCTCAATCTCTTTCAGCAAACTGTCGTCGTAGAACTGCTTCGGATCGGCGCCTTTGGCCTTGGGATTGTCCTTTTCGATAAAGCCGAGCACGGTCTCGACGCCGCGGTGCGACGTGTAGGGAATCTGTTCGTAATATTTGTCGGCCACGAGATCGACCGCGCGCTGCAGGTTTTTCTCCCGGGCCGCACCGATGCGCAGTTTCTTTTTGACGATCTCGATGCTCTCTTTGCGGTTTTGTTTGACGAACGCGACGCCTTCCAAATAGCCCTTCAGGAAGCGCGTGACTTTGTCACGGTTGTTTTTCACGTAGCTCCGCGTCGAGCCGATCATCGTGTGCAGGTAATAAATGTCCGTATCAGCCATGTCGAGCAGAATTTTGTAGCCACGGTCTTCGGCGACAAACATTGATGGAATCGTCAGCACCGCCGCGTCGATGCCCTTCTTATCGAGGCTCACCAGCATGTCGGGTGAAGAACCGACCTGCAGGACGGTCACGTCGGCGGGGTTCATCTTCCAGCGCTGCAGCATCATCTGCAAAACGACATGCGAAACCGCGCCGATGCGGGTTACGCCGACGCGTTTGCCCTTGAGGTCCGCCGGCGTCTTGATCTCTGGAATAGTCATGATGCGCTGCAAGCCTTTGTTCACCACACCCGCCAGCATCACCGCCTCACCGCCGCGCAGACCCGCCGCCGCCAGCAGGTCGCCTGCAGAGCTAATCATCTGCACATCGTTGGATAACAGCGCGGCGATGCCGACGGTCCCGCCCTGCCCGGTGACAATCACTTCCACGTCCAAGTTTTGCTTGCGAAAGAAACCTCGCTCGGCCGCGACCCACGTCGCCGTATGCAGCGCGCTCACCGAGCTAAGCCCCATGCTAATCTTGTCCTGTGCAGAGGCCGAAGTTGCGGTGCAGGCCAACAATCCAAGAACCAAAATGGTTTTCAAGCTAGTCATCGTTCAACTCTCCTAATGCATGAGTTAAAGCTTCCAAGTCCTTCGCCCCTGAGACTGTGTCGCAATGCGAATTTCTCGTTGTTGTCACTCTTTCGACGCTTTTTCATTGTCGCGCGAACTATTGCCTACTGCCTGTTGCCTATTGCCTTAGCTTCAATTCAGAAAGCGCCTGTCTAAGATAACTCTGATCGATATACTTCGCCGGCGGCGCCAGCGGCTCTTTCTGATTGTTAATTTCGCCGACGATCTTGATCATCGTGCGCACGCCGTCCAGGGATAGCTCGGCGTTGCGGTCCCAGACTTTTTTGACGCTGTAGTCCCAGGCAGCGCGGCAGCCATCCAGTGTCATCGCCATCTCTTTCGATAATAGAGCGCAGGTCGGCTCACGGTTTTCGAACATCCAGCGATGGGTCTGGGCGATCGCCTTCATAAAGCGCACCACCAGCGGGCGATTCTTCTCGGCCCAGGAGCGCTTGACCGTGTACGGATTCAAAAAATAGTTGGGAATGTCATCGGCGAAGTAGCCAATGATATTGAAACCCTGTTGCTTGGCCGTCATGTCGAGCGGCACGCTGACCGGCGTCGCGGCGATCTGGCCGCTTTGCAGCGCGATCCAACGATCCGACACACCGCCGACGTGGAGTATCTGATAATCGCGCGGATACTCCAGCCCATGCGCGCGCAGCACCAAACGCAAAGCGAAACCGGTGCCACTCGTGATTGTCTGCGAACCGATCACTTTGCCGCGCAAATCGTCCCACGTCTTGTATGGCTTGGCAGCGACCAAGCTCATGCTCAAATTGTTGAGCAGGCTGCCGATCATGGCGAAGTCGAGCCCCTTGTCGACACCGGTTATAACAGCGTCGGTGCCGGCGTTGGCAACGTAAATCGATTCCGTCGCCAGCGCCTGCAGCGTGATCGGCGTGCCGCGCATGACGACGATCTGGCCCTCGATGCCCTCTTTCTCGAAGAAGCCCATCTTCTGCGCCACCCAGAGGGGTCCGTAGCTGAACGTCTTGGAAGAAGCGCCGATGGGAAAGCGAACTTTTTCTTGCGCGGAAGCTAAAGCAGTTGACGCAGCAATCACAACGACAAAAATCAGCGCTGCATGCGCCCTTACCCTAAGAGTCAGTGCCGCAATTGTCATTCTGAGCCGGAGGCGAAGAATCTGCTTCGTGCGCCTGCGCCAAAAAGCAGATCCTTCGCGAGCGCTCAGGATGACAAAACCGACAATTCTTCGCATTACGCGACCGTCTCTATTCTTCATCGGCAATTTGAAAGCACCCGCGGGCACGATAAATCGCGCCCCTACTATTGCCTGTTGCCTATTGCCTTATTCCCTTGATCACACACAACGTATTACGCCCCGTCCACATGGGCAAAAACACCGAATGGCGATGCTTGCCGCCGATGACGATCACCATGATGTCCTCGGGCTTGCTTGATAGATGGACGACACCGTCAGGGGTCATGTTGATCGACTCGCGCATCAGCTCTTCGTCGGACTTGTGGCCTTTGCGGCGCGCCGGTATTTCCGAGAACTTAAGCGACGCGTGCTCGTAGAGATAATCTTTGACTTGTTTTTTGGTAATGCCGTCGCGCGCCATGATCTCGGCGTCTTCGATGCCGAGCGCTATCAGCGGCGTGCCGCCGCCGAAGCTGCCGACGTCGAGATGGCTCACACCGTGATGCATTCTGATCACTTCCGCCAATGACGACAATGCCTGCTCGCCGGTGTTGCCGGCGGTGTGAATCGGCAAGAAACCGTTGATGCCGAAAACCGTCACCGCACTTTCTTCGGCCTTGAAGCCGAACTCGACATGGTACGGCTCCCACGGACTTTTTTCCTGATTCTCGCCGAAGCACATGGTGTACTTTCCCGGCCAGCCGAAGGTCGAGCGATCGGTGTCGCCGGGATAGCCGCCGCCGACGGTGATGAGGATCAAACGAATCGCCCGGCCAATTGTCGCGTTGGAGCGAAAGCCGGGACCGAACACACCCGAGTCGCAATTGACGTTCAACTGCTTGCGGATCGGCCCGTTAAGCAGCAGCGCTGGGCCAACATAGCCCGTAGTCGCCTGCACGCCGTAAAGATTGAAGCGCGGCTCGCAGATCGCTTCGACGGCAGCGATGACGACCGGAAGATACTCCGGCGCACAGCCCGCCATCACGGCGTTGATGGCAATCTTCTCCACCGAGCAAGGCGCCCACTTGGGCGGAATCGGGCCGATCACTTCCGCCGCATCGCGCGTCGTGCCGGCGAGCATGCGCTCGACCCGCTCCCGCGTCGGCGGCACGATTGGCAAACCGTCGCTTAGCTTTTCGTTCAGAAACCAATCGTTGACAGCTTCCCAGCTATCTTCGACTTCGATGACATTTGAGGTGAGGTTCATGGAAAATCAAACTCCAGATATTCGAGAGTTAGAACAGATGAAAATAGCGCGCTTAGAACTCCGTTGACTGCTCCTTCCCCCGCCTCGGGGGAAGGTTGGGATAGGGCCACACGCTTCGAGACGGCCCCCACTCTAACGCTCCCCCGAAACGGGGTAGAGAACTTTCATGCTTCGTGGGCGAGCGTAAGCACATTCCCCTTGCGTTACCCGCGCGCTTTCAGCGCCGCCCACACCTTTTCCGACGTTACCGGCAGATCGGTGATGCGCACGCCGCAGGCGTCGGCGACGGCGTTGGCCACCGCAGCCGCCGTCGGCGTGTTCGCTACTTCGCCGATGGCCAAACTATTATAGGGTCCAGGGCCGCCGGGCACGATCTCCGCTACGTGCGTCTTCAACGGCGGAATGTCCGTGATGTTGGGAATCTTGAACTCGCCCATGTTGGTGGTTGTGATGCGCGGGCCATCGAAATTGATCTCTTCGGTCAGCGCGTAGCCCAGACCGAACACCACACCGCCGTCGATCTGCCCCTGGTGCATCAGGGGATTGATGACTTTGCCTGTAGTATGCGCCGAGACCATGTTGCGCAGCGTGACTTTGCCGGTCTCCGGGTCAACGTGCACTTCGCAGATCTGCGCCGAGACGGACGCATCGTGCGACTTTTCCGCGCTCTTGTAGTAGCCCAGCTCGTGAATCGGCGAACCTTTAAATTTTATTACCTGAGCAAAACTCATCTTGCGTTTGGATTTCTTGTGCGCGACGCTGCCGCGGTCGAGCTCCAGCTCTTTGGCGTCCACTTCCAAAGACTGCGCCGCATATTTGAATAATTCCTCGCGCGCTTTCTTGCCGCCTTCGTAGGCCGCGTTGCCGTACACGCGCGTCGCCCGGCTGCCGCCGACGCCGCCGTCGCTCGGCACCACCGTGCTGTCGGTTTGGATCAGTTCGATTTCCGCGGCGGGGATGCCAAGCTCTTCGCCGACACACTCGACGATGACGGTCAACACGCCGGCACCCTGATCGACCACGGGCGAAGAAATTTTCACCTTGCCCGATTCGTCGATGGTTACAAAAATGCTGCCTTCGCCGCCGCTCGGGCTCCACTCGGAAAATGCCAAACCGCGGCCGATGTTTTTGCCCTTGGGTCTACGATAGCCGGCGAGATCGATGGCTTTGTCCAACGCTTCGTTGCCGCGGATGTGCGAGATGTGGCCGCCGATGGGTGTCGAGTCGCCGTCCTTCATTAGGTTTTTGCGCTTGAAATCCACCGGATCCATGCCGAGCTTGCGCGCGACGATGTCCATCTGGCTCTCGTTGGCGAAAAAGCCCTGCGGGTCGCCCGGCGCGCGCATGTGACCGCAAGGGATCTTATTCGTATAAACCATGCGCTCTTCGATCAAACAGTTGTTGATTTTGTACGGGCCGGCGCAGGTCGACGCGCCGATCAAATAACCCGCCGGCTTCATCGACGCATAGGCACCGCTGTCGAAGAGAAAGTCCATGTGATGCGCCGTGATCACGCCGTTTTTCTTAACGCCCGTCCGAACTTTTATGATCGACGCGTGACGCGGATTGCCGGCGGTCAATTCTTCGGTGTAGTCCATCACCATCTTCACCGGTGCGCCCGCCTTCTTCGACAAAAAGTAAGCCAGCGCCACGTCCATGAAGCCGCCCTTGCCGCCGAAGTCGCCGCCGATGTGCATCGGATGAAAAACCAACTTTTCCTTGGCGATGCCGATGCAGTTAGACAATTGGCCGCGCACCGCATACGGCGTCTTGCTGCACGACCAGATATCGGCGCTGCCGTCAGGCCGCGCGTTGGCGACACAGGCGTGCGGCTCTAAATAAGTCTGATGCGTCACTTGCGTCGTAAAAGTATTTTCGACGATCAGATCGGCTTCGCGAAAGCCGGCCTCGATATCGCCCTTGCCCCATTTGAGATAGGCAAACACGTTGCCCAACTTCTCCACCGGCACCGGTAGACCTCGATAGGAAAGCAGATCGGGATGCAAAATCATCGAGCCGTCTTTGGCGGCTTCCTCGGGGTCGAGCAGCGGTTCCATCTCTTCATACTCGACCTCGATCAATTCCAGCGCGGCTTCGGCCTGCTGCTTGGTCGCCGCGGCGACCGCCGCGACCTTCTCACCGATGAACCGCACTTGGCCATCGGCCAACACCGGCGTGTCGTAGATGCACCGTCCAATGCGCAGGCCAGGCACCTCTGAACCGACCAACACCGCCTTCACCCCTGGCGCGCGCTCGGCTTTGCTGGTGTCGATGCGCTTGATCTTGCCATACGCCACCGGACTGCGCAGACAACGCCCCCACAGCGTCGCCGGCAATTTCAAATCGGCGCTGTATTGCGCCTTGCCCGTTACCTTCAGCTCACCTTCCACCCGAGGCGTCGGCTTGCCCACTACCTGCGTCATTTAGATTCCTCCGTTATGAATGATGAAAGCCCCGCGTGCAGCGCTGCCGCACGCGACAGCCATTTCTAAAACGGAACCTGGCGCTTGTCCAGGGCTTATGGATGGGTAAACGCTGACAAGATGCGCGCCGAATGCGGTGCGCCGGGTTAGGAGTCAGGATACAGGTCCGGCGGTGATGAGAAAAATCTCCCCTGCCGTCATGGCAATCGACAGCGTGAACTCATCACTCCTCGTGCGTCCACGACTGTCATTCTGAGACCAAGTCGAAGAATCTGCCGATTGCGCCAGCCGAACAAGCAGATGCTTCGCTGCGCGCGGAGTCCAGCTATCAACACTGTCTCCGCTGAGACGCCAACAACAAAGCGGACAGCGCTATTTGCGCAGCGCTTTCCAGCTCTGCCCGCTGCTGGTTTTACCTTCGATGCTGTTGCCGTTCACACGGCCCGTGTAGGTGGTCGCACCGATGGCAAAGCTGATCTGCTCGCCGTTTATGCGGCCGTTGCTGATGCCGGTGGACTGATTCCCTGCTTTCAAATCGCCGGACAACATCTGATAGCTCTGCTTGAGCGTCAGCTCGCCCTGCGGCAGCTGCCATGTGCCGGCGACTTTGGCCGGCACGATCCATAGGAGCGCGGTTCACCAGGTCATGCAGTCGTCGCTCAGGATCGCGTGCTCGTCCGACGACCACTCGCCCATGGTGAAGGAATTGGAAACCACCCGCGTGCCTGGCTTTAGGTCGAGAATCTTCGGCCGCAGCTTGAGATTGATTTCGGGCAGCAAGAACAACGTAATCACCGAGGCCTTTGACAGGTCGGTTTCGAAGAGGTCGGCTTTCTCGAAGGTCGCGCGGTCGCTCACCCCCTCTTTGACGGCGTTGCGCTTGGACAGCTCGACCATGTCGGCGTTGTATTCGATGCCGTGGGCGCGAATGCCGCGTTTGGCCGCGGTGATCACGGTGCGGCCATCGCCGGAGCCCAGGTCCATGACGAAATCGCCCGGTGCCGCCTTGGCCATATTGAGCATCCTATCGACCAGCTCCTGCGGCGTCGGCACCCAGATAACATCTTTGCCGGCCTGGCCGACGCGCGGTTGATAATCCTTGGGCGCGTCGGTTTGCGCGGCAGCAGTCGAGGCCAACGCAAAAACAACCAAGACGAAAAACATACCGCGGGCACTGTAACAATTTACCATGAGATCTCTTCCCAATTTTCCACGAAAATTTTTAATGGGCAGACACAGGAGTCCGCACCTACATCGCTACTTCGCGCGCGTCGCCTTCCAGGGAATCGGGCCTTCAATGGTATTGCCGCTGACACGCCCACGATACGTCGTGCCGCCGGCGGTGAAAGAAATCTGCTCGCCATTCATCTTGCCGTCGGTGATTTGCACCACGCGATCGCCGGTTTTCAGCGAGCCGGTGAGCATCTGGAAGCTCTGCTTGAGCGTCAACTCGCCCTGCGGCAGCTGCCAGGTCCCTTCCACTTTCGCCGGCACGATCCACAGATAGGCCGTGCAATACGAAGCGCAGCCCTCGGTCACCTTCTGAGTGTCCTCGGCGGTCCATTCGCCCATGGTGAAGGAATTGGAAACGATGCGCGTGCCGGGCTTCAAGTCGAGAATCTTCGGCCGCAAGCGCAAATTGATATCCGGCAGCAAGAACATGGTAATCACCTGCGCCTGGGAGAAATCGCTCTCGAACAAATCGGCTTTGATAAAGCTCGCCTTGTCGCTCACGCCCTCTTTGGCGGCGTTGCGTTTCGACAGCTCGACCATGTCGGGGTTGTATTCGATGCCCAGCGCTTTGGAGCCGCGCTTGGCCGCCGTGATGACGGTGCGGCCATCGCCGGAGCCAAGATCGATGACGTAATCTTTCGGCGTCACCTTGGCCATGTCGAGCATCTTCTCGACCAAAGCCTGCGGCGTCGGCACCCAGATGACGTCTTTGCCCTCTTGGCCGACCTGCGGCTGGTACTCCGCCGCCGGCACGACAGCAGCAAACAACAACAGCGCGAGCAGGCTCACGCCCATTCCGAACCGCTTGTACGACGAAAGTTTCATAGCTGTCTCCTATATTTATTAAGAATTGATTGCCCGCGAGATTTGCACGGAAGCCCACCTTTGTCCATAGCTACAAGCCGCCCAATCTTTGCAACTCTTGGGCGCATTGCGCGGCGTGCTGGAAGCGAATCGTGCGCATGCCGAGTTGCGCCGCGGCCGCCACGTTGGCCTCGACGTCGTCGATGAAAATAGTCTCGTTCGCCGGCAGCCCATGCGCGCCCAACAGATGCTCATAGATCGCCGCTTCCGGTTTGATCAGGTTCAAGCGGCAGGAGATCACCGCGCCGTCGAAGAGTCGAAAGAAACCATGGGTGCGCTCGATGTAATCGATGGATGCGAAGTGCATGTTCGACAAACAGAATAACCTTCGACCCTGGCTCTTCAAGTGCTCCAACAAAGCGACGGTCTCGGCGATCGGCGTAAGCGACGCCGGCACACCGTCGAGAAATTGGGCAATCTCGCGCGCCGGCAAGCCCGTGCGCGCGCTGGCGCGCGCCACCGCATCGCGCGGCGCCAGCGTGCCGCGGTCGAGCGCCTGCCAATCGGCATGGGCAACGAATCCATCGAGCACTTTCTGACGCGCCGCCGGATCGCTGAACGACTCGGCAATAAGCGCCTCTGGCGCCCAGCGCACCAAAACTCCCCCAAGATCGAAAACGATATTCAACGCCATCTCCCAACTGTTCGAAACCGGCACTGTTATTGTTGCGACGCCAAACCGTTCAATGATAAAAAATTCACGAGCCGTTCGCTAACTCAACCGAACAGAATTTCTCTGCAGGAGTTGTTGAAATGCGCCAACGATCCGATTACCCGACATTTGCCGACGAAGAGTTGAACCGCCGCCACAAAGCCGTCTATGGCTTGATGGAACAGGAAGGCGTCGACGCCGTGCTTTTTTACGGCAGCGGCCGCTACGCGTCGGATATCTATTGGCTCTCCGACTGGCCGAGCAGCCGCGAAGCCTACCTGCTGATGCAGCCCGGCAAAGATCCGGTCATCTTGATGCAGCTGTTCAACCACTTCCCCATGGCGCGGGTCATGTCGTGGATCAAAGACGTGCGCTGGGCCGGCGCCAACACCAACCGCAGTGTGATGGAATTGATCGCCGAGCGCGGCCTCGAAGGAAAAAAGATCGGCCTGGTGGGGTCCGTCGGTTTCCAACTTTACAATTCGTTACGTGAAAAATATCCCAACGCCACCTTCGTCGACTTGGGCGGCAGAATGCGCGTGATGCGCACGATCAAGAGCCCGGCGGAGATCGAGCGGATTCGTCTGGCGTCCAAGCTCACCGACGATTCGATCAAAGCGATGGCCGAAGGGCTCAAAGCCGGCCTGCGCGAAGACGAAATCCCGGCGATCATCGAGCCGGTCTATCTCAAACAAGGCGGCTACGCCGGCATTCACTTCATGAGCAGCATGCCGATGCGCAGCCCGGACTTCTGCGTGCCGTCGCAGTTTCATTCTAGTCGGAAATTAGCGCGAGGTGACGCGCTGATCACGGAAATCAGCGGCGCCTACTCTGGCTACAGCGGCCAGATACATCGGACTTTTTCGATCGGCGAAGGACCGACGCCGGAATGGCAAAAGATGCACGACGCCGCGATGGAAGCTTTCGACGTGCTAGCGAAAGTCATCAAAGACGGCGCCACCGTCAGCCAAGCCGAGGAAGCCGCGGAAATCATCCACCAGCGCGGCTACAGCACCTACGACGACCTGGTCCACGGCGTCAATCAATATCCGCCGATCTTTCAAACCAAAACCCGAAAACGCCACGAATCGCGCGACATCACCTTCCGCGAAAACATGGTCATCGTCATCCAACCCAACTTGATGACCAACGACGAGAAGATGGGTTTGCAGTTCGGCGAGACGCTGCTGGTGACAAAGACCGGCTGCGAGTCGTTGAACAAGTATCCGCGGCAGTGGGTGGTGTGCGGCGGCTGAACTCAACCGCGCTGCTATTTTCTGCTTCGTGGTTTTTGCGGCGCATTCGCCGCGTCGGCCTGGATGAAAAGATCTATATCCTTCGTGAAGCGAGGGGCATGGAACATGACCGCATAACCCCCAACGATAAGATATCTAACGCCATGGGCATTGAAGGCGGACAAAAGGTCTTTGTAGTCTGAGTTCATCCGGCTCCATCTCCCAGCCCTTGAGGGCGAAGGCGGTTTTGATCATTTCTTCTACGGCGTCGATTCGTTCATAGGCGGGCCGACTCTGCCAATAGCGATACTCGTCGGCTTTCATCTGGTCGAAGTTGCTATATTTACGGTTCGTCTTGTCCATACAAGGGCTCCGAAGTTCCTGCGAACGATCACCTCACCGCACCAACGATATCGTAATCGTTCCCGCGACGACGCATATCGCCCCGAGCACCGTGCGCAGGGTCAGTTTTTCGATGTCGTGCAAGAACAACCAGGTGCCGAGCGTGATCCACAGCGGGCTTGTGGCGATGATCGGCGAGACCACCACGACTTGGCCGACGCTGAGCGCGGCGATGACTAGGACAATGCCCAACGTTTCGAAAGTTCCTGCCATGAGAAACGGCCCAAGCGCGCGGCGGTCCCATACGGGCTTCTGCTTTTGCCCCGGCATGAGCGTCGCGCTGGCCAACCAGGGCAGCGCGACAATGCCAATAACCGCGGCGAGATAAAGCGGTTCGTTCGCCAAGCCCAAGCTGTAGCGGCGCAGCGGATGGCTGACGCCGGCAAGAAACGCCGCACTGAGCGGATAGGCAAGATACCACCAGCGAAAGTTGGCCGGCCAGTTGCCGCTCTGCCAGGACACCAGGCCAACACCGGTGACAATGAGAATCGTGCCGAGCAAGATCGGCAGCGTCAGCGGCTCACCCAGCAATAGCACCGCCAGCGAGGTGCTAAACAACGGGTGCGCGCCGCGCAGCGTCGTCCCCGCGGCGGCGCCGACATGATGAATGCCGGCATAGGTGAGAAAGCGCAAGACCGGCTGAATCAAACCGCTCACGGCAAACAGAAACAGCACCCACCAGGAAACCTCGGGGATACCGCGAAAAATCAGCAGCGCTACCCAGAGCCCAACGGCGTGGATCGCCACCGACACCAGCGTCACCGTAATCGGTGTTGAATAACGTAGACCGCGCTTGGCGGAAATGCCGGAGATCGCGTAGGACAGCGCGGCGGCAAGAGCGATCAGTTGTGGAGACATAGAACCGTGCTGGTGGATCGTGCTCGTCGCTCGTCTACTGTGCTCGAGATTCGCGCTTGCCCAATATGAAGGCTAGCGCTGTGAGTTGGTCGAATCATCCTATGTCAGCTAGAACAAAGTGGACCTACTTCCACAGGCGCTGGATGAACCCTTCTTTATCCAGCTCCTGAAAGAAGCGGTTGTCGATGAACTGCTCGGGCTTGAGTCCGGCGGCGCGCGGCTCGGTTTCAACCATCTGATCGATGACAGTTTTCAGCGACTCGGGCGATGGCCGGGGAATGCGCGGGATGTTTTGCAAAATATACATGTCGTAGAGCTCGTTGAACATCGACGCGTCGCTGCTGCGCAGATATTTCATCATGATCTTGGTCGCCGGCCCGCGCTGAGTCTTGGCGAAATGCACGCCCTCGACAAAGCCACGGATGAATTTGCGCACGGTGTTTTCGCTGCGCTTGATGAACGACCGCGTCGTGATCACCGACGAAGTCGGAAACTGGATGCCCATTTTTGCGATGTCCGCCAGCTCACGGAAATTTTCTCTGCGCCCAATGATGGCAAGCTCGGCGTTGATCACTCCGGCGTCGATCACCCCGGCGCGCAAGGCGTTGAAAACATCGGTCACACCTCCCATTTGTAGGACGGCGAAATCGCGCTGCCGTTTGACCGGCCACTGTTCCTCAACGTAGCGCAAACCGAAATCTGTGGCGGAGCCAAAGCGCGACACACCGAGCTTTTTGCCCTTGAGCTCTTCGATGCGCTTGATATCGGGACGCGCCATCACGACGAACGTCATGACATTCATCGAGCTGGCGATAACGACCAGATCGCCGCCGGCCAGGTTGGAATTGATCACTGAACCGCCGGTGAAAACCCCGATCGGCACTTCGCCCGACTGCACCACCTGCGCCGCCCGGCCGCCGCCGGCGACGTAGAGCAATTCGACGTCAAGCCCGTGGTTGCGAAAGATGCCGGCTTCGTAGGGAATCCACAACGAAGCCTGCGAACCGCCGATGGCGCTGTAAGTAAGGCGGAGCTTTTCCAGGGGCTGGGCGTCGGCGGCGCCGAACGACGAAAAAACCATGAATACCAGCGACAAGAATAACAACATAAATTCCGCTCATTCGTACGACCCCCGAATGTCATCCTGAGGTCCGCCGAAGGATCTGCTTTCTCTGCTAGATCGTGCTTGTTGGCACAGGTTTCGAAGAGCGGGCGGGTCTGAGACCCGCCCCTACATCCGATTGTTGTTTTTTGCGTTCTCTGCGTTCCCTTCGACTGAGCTCAGGACATGCTTTGCGGTTAATCAATCCGACTTCGGGCGAAAACTTTATTGGGGGCGAAATTCTGATTTCACCACGAAGGAGCACACGAAGGGCACGAAGTTCGGATGAAACGTTTTAATTTTCTTCTCTTACCTTCGTGTCCTTCCTGTCCTTCCTGGTGAATATCCCCACTCCGATTTTTGCGCCTTTTGCGTTTTTTGCGGCCATCCTTCACCATCTGCGCCGCGGCCGCGCGCCGGCGCGCGCCTTGGTGCCGAAGATCGGCTTCGGATTGGGGTCGAGCAGCCGGCAATATTCGTAAGCAAAGCCTTCCAATTTTACGCGCGGGATTTTCTGGCCAATGAAATGCTCGATGGCCGCCACTTCCTGCAAATCTTCCGCAGTCATGATCGTAAAGGCGTCGCCGACGCTCTGCGCTCTGCCGGTGCGGCCGATGCGGTGCACGTAGTCTTCCGGATGGTGCGGCACATCGAAATTGATCACGTGGCTGATCTGTTCGACGTCGATGCCGCGCGCCGCAATATCGGTGGCGACCATCACTTCGTAGCGGCCGTTGCGAAAACCGTTCAACGCCTGCTCGCGCTCGCGCTGGGTCCGATTGGAATGCAGCACTGCCACCGAGTGGCCCTGTTGATGCAACTGACGCGCGACTTTGTCTGCGCCGTCCTTGGTGCGGCAGAAGATCAGCACCTGATCGTAATCGGTGCGTTTCAACAGATCTTGGAGCAACTCCTGCTTCTGGCCGATGTCGACCGGGTAGAAGGCATGGGTCACCGTCTCCGCGGCAGCCCGCCGCTGGCCGATCTCCACTGTCTCGGGATTGCGCAGCGCCCAGCGGCAGAGCTGTTCGATCTCCGGCGGGATGGTCGCGGAAAATAGCATCGTCTGGCGCGCCTTCGGGCAGCGCTCGATGATCTTGCGCACGTCGGGCATGAAACCCATGTCGAGCATGCGGTCCGCTTCGTCGAGCACCAACATGTCGATGCGGTCGAGCCGTAGCATCTTGCGCTGCAACTGATCGAGCAAACGGCCCGGCGTGGCGACCACGATGTCAGCGCCGCGGCGCAGCATCTGATCCTGCTTGCCGTAACCCGTGCCGCCGAACAGCACCACAGTGCGCAGATCGGTAAAGCGCGCGTAGTCGCGAATCGCCGTCTCCACCTGCGCCGCCAGTTCGCGCGTCGGCTCGAGCACAAGCGCGCGCAAATGGCCGCGCTGCTCTAACTTTGATATCAGCGGCAGCGCAAACGCCGCGGTTTTTCCCGTGCCGGTCTGCGCCGAGCCGATCAAATCGCGGCCTTCGAGAATCAGCGGAATCGCGCACAGCTGAATCGGCGTCGGATCGGTGTAGCCCGCGGCCGCAACGCCTTCGACAACTTTGGGAGATAAACCTAGTTTAGAAAATGGCATAGTTTTTCGGTCGCTATTTGACGGTTTTCGTTCACGGAACCCATCACCACGAAAGCACGAAGATCACGAAGTTCGGAGAAGTTTTTTAACTTTTCACTTACCGTCGCGGTCTTCGTGGTGAATATTTCTTCGCCGAAATTTTTGCGTTCTTTGCGATCTTTGCGGTTGACTCTCCGGCTCCGAATCCGAATCCGAGCGCGCAGCGCCTTTCTGCTCCCTTGTGCTCTTTGTGTTCCAATCCCTTGCTGGATTCGGTTGCGGTCTTGCCGCGCTGCGCCCTCGGCGCCTCTGCGCGAGAAATATCCGAGACCTTATTTCACAAACGAACAACAATAATCGGTTAAGGTTTTCACCCGCATGCGAAACTTCGCATTGGCGGCCACCTCGAACGACTCCCCGCCTTTGATCGCTTTCCATCCGCTCGCACCGGGCAGCTCGATGTCCAATTCGCCGCTGATGATTTCCATGATCTCTTTGTCGCCGGTGCTAAATTCATATTCGCCCGGTTGCATGACACCGAGCGTTTTCTTCGAGCCATCGGCAAAAATCACCGAGCGGCTGATTACCTTACCGTCAAAGTAAACATTGGCTTTTTTGACAACGGTGACGTTGGTGAATTCTGACATGCCCTGCTCCCTTGCAATTATGCCGGCGCGGCGCGCGGCTCCAGTCGCGGTTCTTTGATCGGCAGATTCAACAATGCGGCGATGGCGGCAAACACAGCATCGGCGTACCACATCCACTGATAGTTGCCATAGTAGGCAAACGCAAGGCCGCCGAGCCAGGCGCCAAAGAAACCGCCGATCTGATGCGACAACATGGTCATGCCATAAAGCGTCGCCAGATAGCGAGTGCCGAAGAGTTTGCCGACGACACCAGCCGTCGGTGGGGCGGTACCAAGCCAGGAAAAACCCAGCCCGATCGCCAGCAGGTAAAACGTCCACTCTGTCTTCGGCGCGGCAAGATACAAGAGGATTAGCAGCGTGCGCGAGCCGTACATGCCGAAGAGAATATATTTGCCGCGAAAGTGGTTGAGCATCCAGCCGGCGGCGAAGCTGCCGGCGATATTGGCCAAGCCGATGATCGCCAACGACCAGCTCGCCACCGACGCCGGCAAGCCACACAGATCAACTTCCCCCGGCAAATGCGTAACGAGAAACGCAATGTGAAAACCGCAGGTGAGAAAGCTGCCGTGCAGCAAGAGATAACTATAGTTGCCAAACGCCGTGCGCAGCGTCGCGCCCATGCTGCCGTCGGCGCTCCCCACCGCGCCCCCCTGCGCGGCGGGCCCAACGATGGTTCTCACCAACGGCAATGCCAGCAGCGACAGCGCCGCCAGCGACCACATGGCCCCCATCCAGCCCCAAGCGACAATCAGCACCTGCGCCAAAGGCGCATACAGAAATTGGCCGAAGGAGCCGCCGCCGCTGATGAGGCCCGAAGCCATGGCGCGCTCGCGCGGCGCCAAACGGCGCGCCATGGCACCGATCAACACCGTAAAGCTACCGGCCCCTGAGCCCAGAGCCGAGAGAATGCCAATGGTCACGACCATACCGAGCTGGTTGGTGAGAACCGGTGTCAACGCCATCCCCGTCGCGAGGATCAAAACGCCGCCGATCAGCACCCGGCCAACACCGAAGCGATCGGCCAGCGCGCCGCCCACCGGCTGCGCCAAACCCCACATAAACTGGCCCACCGCCATGGCAAAACTGATCGCTGCGATGCCAACGCCGGTGGAGCCGCTGATCGGAAACAAAAACAGCCCCTGCGACTGCCGCACGCCCATGGTGATCATGAACAACGCCGCGGCCGCCATGGTGATCCACAGCCAAGTCTTGTCGTGAGATTCGTTGGTCATCGAATCACGCCCTGGGCGCGCAAGCTCTGGCGCAACTCTTCTATGCGTTTCTTATTCACGCCAAAATCGCTCCGCCCTAAACGTGACGCCGAGCGCACTGCGATCAGATTTTGTTTGGCGCGCAAGTGCATCTCGAGGTCGTCGACAAAGCCGAAAAATGCGCTGCGGCATTCGGCATGCAGATACTCGGGCGCATCCGTGACAACGGTCGTGCGCGGCAGCGCCACCACCGCGGCGTGCGCCGCGCGCCAGGCATCGGTGGGCGCCACGACACACTCGAAGCCGGGAATATTGTGATCGATGTCATCGGCGTCGGTGGAAACACAATTGGGGGAGCAAGGACAAGGCGACAGTCGGCCGGAGCTCACGCCCAGATTTCCCGGCCGCCTGCCGGAGAATGCAAACAGCGGCAACGGCTACTCTTTCTTGGCTTCCGCTTGTTTGTCGAAAAATTTAAGCGCCATGGTGCCGTGGGTTGCCGCCGCGCCGGCACGCAAGGCGGCGGCGATGAACGTGGCTTCGACGACCTCTTCGCGGGTCGCGCCCGCCATGTGGGCCGCTTTGGCGTGGCCTTCCAAACAATAAGGACACTGGGTCGTCGCCGCCACGGCAATGGCGATCAACTCGCGATATTTTTTGGGAATCGCGCCGTTGTCGCGGCCGACGCTCTTCTCTAAACCAAGCCAGGCGTTGAAATCTTCGGGCGCGAGCTTACGCATCTCGCGCATCAGTTTGATATCTTCCGGATCGTGATAGTGATCGGCCATACTCGAACAACCTCCATCAAAGGTTGTTCATTATGTCTGGATTTTCGCCGGGATGCTACCCGACGCTCGACTGGTCGGGGAGAATTAGCGGCGGCGCCCGCGGGATCAACGCCCCGCGAGCACCGCCGACGCGTGCAGCGAAGAAAACATTCGGCGTTTTGGCAGAAACGCCGCTCGTCGCGACGAGTGCTACTCTGGAAGCCGTCTCAGCTCGCTGAACTCAGCGTCGAGCGCTGCCGACGCAACCCCCAACCCAGGGCGAGGAGACCGGCCGTGAGAAGCGCCAGCGACGCCGGTTCAGGTACGGCACTGGTTGTGAAAGAGATGCGATAGACATTCGTGCCGGTCGTAAGGGCACTGCTATCGAATACGTACCCTCCGGCCGTGGCCAGGCCATTAAAGACCGCCAGTTCCGCGAAACTGAACGAGACGACGCCGTTCTGCGGCGTTCGATTGTCGTTGACGCCGCCGACAACGAAGGCGGCGTTGGCGGGATCCGCCGTCTCGGAACCAGCGTCCCAAATCTGGCCGGCGGTTTGCCCGATCGAGTTGATGCGCAGGTTCCCCGCGGCATCAAAGAGCTCGAACGCGGTCGGCGCATCGTTGCCAATGAACAGATCGTTACTGGGTATGACCATCGATGCGAAAGTGAAAAAGCGGTTAATGACGCTGTCGACGATGAACGTGCCGCTAGCGCTGGCGCCCGGCAACAACGCACCGCCGACCGAGCCAAGGACCGCCGTCGGGTCGGCGATTGCGAAGGCGGGAAACCAGTCCGAGCCGCTGCCGCCTTCGGCCACCGACACGATGGGCGCGGTGGCGACCTGCCCATTGTTAAAGGCGTCGAAAGTTCCGGCATGAAAGCCCAGGCGCAACGGCGCGAAACTAGCACTGTTGGTTGGCGCGAGGTTTTCGACGGCGACCCGTACCGAGACGGGGGCAGCGTTAACGGCATTGGACAGCGCCAACAGGGCAAGGCCCGCCGCAACCATGACTGACATAAATAAACGTTGAACCATCGGTGCTCTCCTTTAGAAAAACAACATTGACGCGACCGCATCGCACTAGTCGCTAACAATCGGAATCGCATCACTCCCGAGCACCTTGGATCCTAGCGTGTTCGGTTCATCCCTAGACGAACAACTGGTGCCAAAAGTTCCCGCCGGCTGCGCGGCACCGGCCATGCACTGGGAACCAATTGGCGCCGCGCTTCCTTGAATGAGCATCAAGCACTTCTCAAAGAAAACCGCTCGACGTGACGACCGATTCAAAATGGAATGATGCCCAAAGGGTGGCGTTTGTGCGCGAGGCGATGATTCACACGGATCATCTCTACCGCGTTGCGTTTCACCTCGCCCGCGAAGTGGACGCTGTTGAGGATTTGGTGCAGGACACTTTCGTGCGTGCCATTGAGTCCTATCGCATCTTCGATCCGCCCACTAACATGCGCGCCTGGCTGACGAATCCGCCGATTGCGCGTTGGAAAGCGCGGCAGCACCCGCAGGATGTTGCCAATCCTGCGAGCGCATGCCGCGCTCGATAAACCTCCTCGATGACTTACTGACGGCTATCTAGGGCACGCGACGGATGGTGATACGCGCTACCGGGTTGCGCCAATCGCGCAGGGGCGCGCTGAGGTTGCCGATGCCGTGGATGCCGGCGTGAACATGCACGTACCCTTCCTCACCGCCCGCCGGGGCGGCGCCGCCACCCGGGCCGCCACACTCGGCAAAAAACGGCCCAGGGATGCTGGCGCAAAGTTCGTCGTTGGCTTCCGACCCGGCGTCGTAGGCGACCGACGTGAGAGTTCGAACCCCATGTCCATGCGGCCCGGCGACACCGTTCAGCGCGAAAAACGCGTCGTTGGTGGGAATCAACATCGATGCCAAGCTGACGTGATCAAAATCGCCACGGGTGCGCACGCGCACTGTCACCGAGTCGCCGGGATCGAGCAGCCCGGTCGAGTTGGCGATGTCCAAGACTCTCGGGTGATATCGCAAGGCATCCGCGAGGGGCTGAGTGTTCCCCTCTTCGGCGAGGGTCGCAAGCTCGGCACTTGCGGGATCCCCCAGTTCGAAAAGCTTCAAACCGGGGCGATGGCTGACCACGATGATCGGCGTGAACTGTTGGCCGCGAGTGATGTTAGTGATTGTGACCTCGAAACTAGCGGCGCTGGCGCTGAGCGGGTTCAGCGCAAAAGTGCCAAGCAGCCCAGCAAGCGCTAAGAATTTCATGTTCATGATTTGCTCCTGGCGGAGAATTTCCGCTTTTTGTAGCTCCCTTGGTTGATCGATGCACTCCCGAGCGCGCTTCGGTTCATCCAAAGACGAAGAGCTTGCCGAAAAAGTTCCCTACACGGCTCGATATTTCGCGCTCGGCTATACCGGGAACCAAATGGCGCCGTTCGACGTTTACACAGCGTCGAGAACTTTTCGGCAAACCGCACCGGATGCGACGGTTGGCGTGACGGCAGAATCTGCAGCAAATGATGCGCAAAGGGAGGCTTTTGTGCGCGAGGCGATGATCCACGTGGACCATCTGTACCGCATCGCCCATCACCTCGCGCGCGAGGCCGACGCAGTTCAGGACCTGGTCCAGGACACCTTTGTGCGCGCCATTGAGTCCTATCGACTATTTGACCCGCCAACCAACATGCGCGCATGGCTCACGAAAATCCTCCAGAATATTTTTTTCGACGAGTGGCGCAAGAAGCAGCGAGCGGGGACCCATGAGAGCGATGGGCGCCACGCCGATGCCCTATGGGACCCGCAACAGCAAAAGCAGTGGAGTCCCGAAGGACAGTTACTCCGCAAAGAGCTGAGCGATCATATTCATAACTCGCTCAAGCAGATTCCCGAGGAGTTTCGGCTGCCGATTGTGCTGGTGGACATGAGCGAGTTCAGCTACGCTGAAGCGGCGGAGGTCTTATCCTGTCCGATCGGCACCATACGCTCCCGCCTGTCCCGAGGCAGACAACTGCTGCAAGATCTGCTGGGCCGCTATTTTGAAACTGGAGATGGAAGCGAAAACGATGACCTGCGACGAAGTCCGAGAGCTCATCACCGGCATGGTTGATGACGAGTTGGGCGCAGCGGAGCGCGCGGCGCTGGGCGAGCATTTCAAGAGTTGCAGCCGCTGCCGATTCCTCCTCGCCCAAGAAAAGAATCTCAAAAAGGCGGTCTTCTCGGCCGGCGAGGACCTTCGTGCTTCCTCCGCCTTGCGGCAGCGGCTCGCCAACGATCCCCGCATCATCAACCGGGCCGACCACCGCCGCAGAGAGCCGTTTGCCAAATCGTATTATCCCATTGTGCGCGGTACGTTGATCGCAGCGCTGCTCATACTGGTCGTCGTGCCTTCATTGCTGCTCACCCGGCGCAGTAGCCTTCCCGCCATGGCGACTACAACGGTCGAATCTTACCAGCAAATCGTCAGCACCGACGATCTGCAGATCAAGACCCAAGATCTGACTCTACTCGCGGAGAGGCTCGCCCGAACCGTCAATGGCCGCTTTCGGCCCATGGCCTATGACTTCTCGATGATGCACATCAGGCCGGTCGGCGGCACGCTATTGAATATCAATCGCCGCGAGGTCTTGGTGATACGCTATGCTGGCGCCGACCTTCCCATCTTGTGCTACACCTGGGTTGGCACTGAAGGCGATGCGCCGGCGTCGGCCGCGATTTTCCATGACCCGCAAAAGCGGCTTAACTTCTATGCTTTTTCACTTGGAAATGTTAACGCTGTCTTGCACAGAGAAAACGATGTCATCTGCATCTTGGTCTCGCCCATGGCGATGACGGATCTGGTGGACCTAGCAAAGTCGAAAGCCAATCCGCACAAGCACCTCTGACCTTAAGAATCATGGAATCGGCCGCCCGCCACGCTCATATGGCTTCACAGTGCAGCGTTTGCGGCACCGTGCTGTCCGGCTCCCTTGGCGCGGTCTACCGCACCTTCGGCGTCAAGCGCAGCCCGCGCAACCCCAACATCTGCACCCGCTGCAGCACCCACGTCGAAGAAGGCAAGATCGTCGAGGTCACCGTGTTGTTCGCCGATCTCTCATCGTTCACCCAGCTGACTCACGACTTGGGCGCTGAAAAGACCCACGAGGTCGTCGACGCCTATTTGCGCATGGCGACCGATATTTTGGTCAAGCACGGCGCCTTTATCGACAAGTACGTCGGCGACGCGGTGATGGCGCTGTTTAACGTGCCGATCCGCTACGAAGATCACGCGCGCCGCGCGGTTGCCGCGGCGGTGGAGCTGAGCGCGGAATTGAAAGCGCTCGGCGCGCGCTTCGGGTTGGAGTTGCAAGTTTCGGCGGGGATCGCCACCGGCCACGCCCGCGTCGGACGGTTGGGATCCGACGATTCGAAAGACTACACGGCGATCGGCGACGTCGTGAACTTAGCGGCGCGCTTGCAAACCCAAGCCGGCGCCGGTGAAATCCTGATCAGCGAATCGAGCTACGCCAAACATCCCGAACAATTCCGCGGCGCCCAAGAAGAACAGGCCGTGCTCAAGGGCTTTCGCGACCCGGTGCGCGCCTATCGGCTAAACCCCGGCGGCACGGCGCGCTTGCGCGACGACCCGACGGAATCTTCCCGCCAAGAGAAGACCAGCCTCGGCGCCATCGTCTTCGGCATCCTCGGCGCGCCCTGCGCCATCGTTACGTTGATCGGACCGCTGGCAGTGGCCGTCGGTGCCGGCGGTTTGTTCGGTCTCGCGGGTCTGCTGACCTTTCTCGATCAGAGCGTCCTGCGCGTGCCGATTCTCATCCTGACCAGCCTGGCATCCTTGGCCAACCTCTACACGGTGTGGCACGCGCGCAGACTACGCGCCGAATCGAAAGTACCCGAAGCCCTGAAGACCATGACGACATTAGAAAAACAGCGGACCGCTTTCGTGATCGGCGCGTCAGCGGTCACGCTGGGCATCGTGCTCTTCGAAGTCGTGGCGCGTGCGGTGCTGCACTAGGTCGTCCATACTTCGAACCGAGGATAACCAACAGAATCAGTCTTCGTTCGAATCTCGCTTTTGATAAACTTCATCGCAGATTGATCGAAGGGTCGGATCATCTTCATATTTGCCCGCGAGGTCGGACACACTAAAAGTCGCAACCTCTAAGGCAACTAGTTCTCCAGCCGCAACTCGACGATCTATTTCAAGTTTCAGTGCCTCTACGGCCTGACTTCGAGTTCGCCCCAAAGTTCGACACCTTGGCTCACCAACCAGCGATGCCGCGAACTGTCCGTCGCTTGGCTCTACTAGAATGGGAAAGGTCATAACCACAACTCCTTGATTCTAATTCAACGGGAGTTCAGCGGCGCCCACAACATACATGAAGCACCCATGAAAACCTCGACGACGTTGGAAAACCAGCGAACAACTCGAGTGGGCCTCGACGGTCAGTCTGGGCATCGTGCTCTTCGAAGCTGTGGGACCCGCAGTGCCGCACTAGAGCGCGATCAGAATGGCTTGTCCCCGATTGTCGACGTGCGGTGCAGCAGCCGGATGTCGTCCATCGCATAGCCGCCGCAGGCTTGATGATTGAGGCTGCGATTGTCCCACAT
>VGTH01000028.1 GCA_016874755.1 Deltaproteobacteria bacterium
GACGCGGCGCAGCGTCGCGCCCATCTCGGCAAAGAACTGGCCGCTCGTCATGATCGACACCACTTCGTTGAAGGTGCTCGACGGCAGCGGGATCAGGCTGGGCGGATAGAAGAAGGTCAACAGCCACCAAACAAATGTCATGGCGGCAATCGAAACGGCCCGCAGCCCCAGGGTACGCGCTGCCGTGCTCGACGCGCTTCTTTTTCGCGGCGCGGCGAGCTCCCCGGTCGCACCGGAAAGAGACTGCCCCGCCAGTGCAACGGCTTTCTCGTCGGCTGCCATGATGGGCGCAATTTATGGCTTTTGGCTTGCCCAAGTCAATATGATTGCGACTTGGCCGCAATCCCATTTGCGACTTTGAGTTGATGTCGCGCCCGCAGTTCGGTTATGTTGCCAAGCAAATGAAGCTCAAGTTGACAACCGCCGTCATCTTAAGCCTCGCCGCCAGCATCTGCATCGCCTCGGTTGCGCTGGCGGCCGAGCCGACCACCATCCGCATCGCCCACAACGGCTTTTCCAGCGAGATGCCGGTGTACGTTGGCAAAGACGCCGGCATTTTTCTCAAGCACGGCATGAATGTCGAGCCGATCTTGATACTCGGCGGCGCCACGACGATTCAAGCGTTGATCGGCAAGAGTCTCGATTTACTGATGGGCGGCGCCACGCCGATGCTCGCCGCCGTAATGAACGGCGCGCAGGTGAAGATCATCGGCGGCATGAACAACCGCATTCCTTTCACCCTGCTCGCGCAGCCGGAGATCAAGAGCGGCGCCCAGCTCAAAGGCAAAAAAATCGGCATCACCCGTTTCGGCAGCAACACCGACTTCATCGCGCGCTTGGCGGCGCAGGAGTTTGGCTTGAATCCCAAAAGCGATATCACGATCGTGCAAGCCGGTGCGCCGGAAAGCCGCCTGCTGGCGTTGAAAGCGCGCACGGTCGACGCCACGCTTTTCAACATCGAGCAAGCCGTGGTGGCGCGCAAGATGGGTTACAATGTCCTGTTGAACTTCGTCGAAAAAGAAATCGATTACACCCACATCGCGATCATCGCCCGCGAAGACACCATCAAGACCCAGCCCGACATGCTGCGCCGCTTCATGCGCGCCTACGTCGAGTCGATTCGTTATTTCAAAACCCACAAGGAAGAAGCGCTCAAGAAAAGCCAGCAGTTGCAGCGGCTGGCCGACCGCGAAGCGCTCGAAGCCGGCTATGTCAACAACGGCAAAGCCATGCCCGACGACGGCCGGCCCACCGTGAAGGGCACCCAGCTCGTCATCGACGCCGCCATCCTGGAAGACCCGCGGGCGAAAAACTACACGCCGCAGCAGCTCATGGACTTGAGCTTTCTGCCATGAGGAAGAGGAGCACCATGAAAAGCAATTGGTTTAGATCCGTCCGCTCGGTCCTATCCGTCGGATCCGTCCTATCTCTTTTGTGGCTCAGTCCCCTGGCCGCCCAAGAAAGTTTTTTCAAAGGTAAAACCGTCCGCATCATCGTCCCCTTCGCCGCCGGCGGCGGCTACGACATCTACTCGCGCATTATGGGACGGCACATGGGCAAATATATTCCCGGCAACCCGGTCTTCGTCGTCGACAACATGACCGGCGCCGGCGGGCTGATCGGCGTCAATCACGTCTACAAAGTCGCCAAGCCCGACGGCCTGACGATGGCAACGCCCATCGGCACGATGTTCGTCGATCAGTTGATCGGCAAACCGGGCATCGAGTTCGACGGCCGCAAGTTCGAATACATCGGCGCGCCGGCGCAAGACACGCAGCTTTTAATCGTCCACAAACGCACCGGCATCAAGAGTATCGAGCAATGGCTCGCCCATCCCACGCCGGTGAAATTTGGCAGCACCGGCCCCGGCTCGGCCAACGAATCGATCCCGAAGATCGCCAAGGACGCGCTCAACCTGCCGCTGCAAGTGGTCTCCGGCTACAAAGGCAGCGCCGTGATCCGCTTGGCCTTTAACAGCGGCGAAGTGGATGGTGTCGCCAACGCCTGGGAATCGATGGTCTCGACCTGGCCGCAGGAAACCCAAAGCGGCGATGCGGTGGTCTTGCTGCAAGCCGCCGGCAAGCGCCATCCGGACTTGCCCAATGTGCCGCTGGTGATCGACTATGCAAAAACCGAGGTGGGCAAAAAACTCGTCCAGGCGGTGATCAACAATTTCGGCGCCACCGCCCGCCCCTATGTCATCACGCCCGGCACGCCGAAGGATCGCGTCGAGATCCTGCGCAAAGCCTTCATGGACACCATGCGCGATCCGGAATTCGGCGCCGAATTGAAGCGCGCCAAGCTCGACTTGAATCCGCTCGACGGCGCGACGCTCGACCGCAACATCCGCGAGCTGTTCGCCCTCGACAAAACGCTGATTCCCAAGTTGACCGAGATTCTAAGATAGAGGCAATAGGCAGCAGGCAATAGTAAGAATTCAGAAACTCCGGACTATTGCCGACTGCCTATTGCCTAGAGTTATTTGCGAGTAATCTCACGCAACAGCTTCAACCACGCTTGCGAGCGTTCGTCGTATTCCGCGGTCGTGAGCCCTTTTTCCGGATACCACTTTTCGTAGTTCACTTTTTTCGCGGCGCTCGTGTAGAAGAGCTTTTCGGCGTACATCTTCTGCCCCTGTGGGCTTAGCAGAAAATCGGTGAACAACAGCGCCGCGTGCGGGTGCGGCGCATTGGCCGACACGGCGGCGCCGCCGGCGTTGACGGCAACGATCTCCATCGGCACCCACGCCACCGGCGCGCCGCGGCTGGCGGCGGGCTGAGTCAAGTTGGTCTGCACCATGGTGAACGAGATCGGCACCTCGCCGCGGATGATCATGTCCGCCAACCCCGCCGCGCTGGTGGCGTGGGGCCGGACTTCTTGTTCCTTTAAACGGCGCACGAAATCTTCGCCCTTGGCCTTGATCATCGCGCCAATGGCGCGCGCGCCGGTTTCATTGTTGGCCACCGACATCTTGCCCTTTAAATACGGTTTCAGCAGGTCGTCGAATCGCTTCGGCAACTCCGCCGCCGGAAAGGCCTTTGTGTTGTAACCAACGCCGATCAGCGACTCGCGGTCGGTGCTCCACCATGTCAGGTTTCCCGAGGCTTTTTCCTTGGCGTGCTCCGGATAGTTGCGATGATGCGGCGAGTAATAGGGCATCAACATCTGCTCATCGCGCAGCGGCATCAGCGGCGGCGGCGTGGTTTCGATGGCGTCGAAGAGATGGCGCCGCGCCTGGGTCTCAGCGGTGATACGGCTCGACAACAGCACGCCGTCGGCGCGATAAATATCCACCGCAACGCCGGGGTAGCGCTCGGTGAAAAGTTTGGCGATCTCTTTGTGCGGCACCAACGAGGTATACCAAACCAATTTCCCTTCTTTTTTAGCGCCCTCGTAGAGAATCCGCTCGCGGTCGGCACCGGCATATTTGGCCAGCTCGGCAAGCGTCGTCGGCACCGCTGCCTTGGCCGACTGGTCGATGACCATTCCAATGCTTAGGAGCAGGAAAACGAGAACTCTTTTCACACAACCTCCGAGATTAAGTCTTTCGTAGTAAATAGAATTATGGCGCCGCCATTGTCAACGTGGCGCGCTTGAGTTTCAGGGAACATCTCCGGTACACTCCCGGTTAACAATTTTCGGGAGGCGAAGCATGCCAAAGATCGATAAGATCACGATAGTCGATGCCGAGAAGCAGGCCCAATGGGGCAAACCCACCGGACGCAACTATGCGCGGCCGACGCAGACCGACTTGGTCCACATCGCGCTCAACAGCTACGAGCCCGGCGTCAACGACGAGCTCCACTGCCACCCCGGATCGGATCACACCTTTTTTGTCGTCCAGGGAGAATGCACCATGAAAGGCCTCAAAGAAGGCGAAGAGTATCGCCTCAAGCAGCACCAAGCCGTCCATGTTCCCGCCGGATTTTTCTACCAGCTCAACAACACCGGCACCGAGCGTTTGATTCTCTACCAGGTCTCCACCGAGCCGCGCAAAAAACCCAAAATCGGCAAAGTCATTTACGGCGTGCACACGAGCTTGAAAGAACACTTGCTCAACCCAGTCAAAGCCGCGGCGGGGAAATGATGACCTTCGAGGACGTTTTCAACTGGTGCAAAAAACAGCAGGCCGATGTGCGCGGCGTCTACCGCGGCAAGGATATCTCGTTCTCGCACAAAGACGCCAAGCTACCGGTGGAGCTGCCGGCGCTCGGCGCAATCTTTCATTGGGACGTGGAGATCGGCGACTGGAGCCACTACGTCAGCGCCTCCGACATGGAACGTATGGTCACCGGCAAGATGACCCTCGAGCAATTCAAAGGCACGCTGCGCCGCGAAGAATAGCGCTATGAAACATTGGCATTTAACCTTGCTGGGCGTCGCGCTCTGTGCGGCGCTCGGCACTGTCCACGGCGCCGAGAAAGCTACCGCGACCCGCGTCGTGCAAGACGGCTGGCGCGTGGGCATCGAGTACACGCTCAAGGGCGAAGACGGCAAGCTCATCGAATCTAACAAAGGCAAGTTTTCCCTGGTCTACAAACACGGCACGGGGGAGATGATTCCAGGCTTGGAACGCGCGTTGGCCGGCATGAGAGTCGGCGAGGAAAAACATGTGGTCGTCAAGCCGCAAGATGCCTATGGCCTGGTCGACTTTAATAAGCGCAAAGAAGTTCCCAAGACCGAGCTGCCACCCAACGCCATGAAAGTCGGCGCTGAAATCGCCCGCCCCGAAGGACAGGGCCGGGTGCGCGTGTTCAAAGTTCATGAAATCCGCGAGCACACCGTGGTGCTCGACATGAATCATCCGATGGCGGGCAAGACGCTGGTTTTCGATGTCAAAGTCGTCGACATTCAGCAGGAGCCGAGCGCGCCGTCGGCCCCTGCCGTGCCGTCCAAACCGGCGGCTCCCGCGCAGCCCAACAAGCCGGCGCGGCCCAAGTAGCACGATGACTTTCAGAGAATTTGCCGAGCGCGTCAGGCAATCGCAGCAGTTAGTTTTTTTCACCGGTGCCGGCATCAGCACCGAATCCGGCGTGCCGGACTTCCGCAGCCCGGGCGGCGTCTGGACGAAGTATCAGCCGGTCCTGTTTCAAGACTTCATGGCCAGCGAAGCCGCGCGCGTGCAGCACTGGCAATTGAAAAAAGCCACCTACGAGCTTTTCAAAACCGTCAAGCCCAACAACGGCCACCACGCCATCTGCGATTTTGAAGCGCGCGGCCAATTGCTTGGATTGATCACGCAAAACATCGACGGCCTGCACAAGCTCGCCGGCACGTCAGAAGAGAAACTCGTCGAGCTGCACGGCACCGACCGCTGGGTCACCTGCCTACAATGCGGCAAGCGCTACGCACCCAAGGACCACTACGAGGATTGGAACGAGACTTTGCCGACGCCGCGCTGCGGTGACTGCGACGGCTTTTTGAAATCGGCCAACGTCTCCTTCGGCCAATCGATGCCGCAGGCCGCCATGCAGCGCGCCCAGCAGTGGAGCGAAGCGGCGGAGATCTTCATCGTCGTCGGCTCGTCGCTGCAGGTGCAGCCGGCGGCCAGTTTTCCCGTCATCGCCAAACGCGGCGGGGCGCTGCTGGCGATCGTCAACCGCGACCCGACGCCCTTGGATGACTACGCCGACTTCGTCGACAACGGCAGCATCGGCGATTTTTTTACTCGATTGAAGTCGCAGATCAACGACAGTTAAGTTTCCACTCCGCTTGCATGCAGCTGCTGCGCCTTTCTGAAGTACCGCTGCGCGATCAGGATCGCAGCTTCGGCTATTCGCGGGCCCGCGCCTTGGGCGGCGCGAGCCTAGTGCTTTGTGCCGCGGCCCTCGCCATCTACCTCGGCAACGTCACGCTAAGCTGGCTCGGCTACTTCATAGCCGGCGTCATTGTGATCGGGCTGCTGCTATACCACAAAGCCATCATCGCTCGCTTCCAGTCTACTAACTGGCTCGTGCGCATGACCGGCGACGGGCTCTTCATCAAATTTCGCTCCTATCTAAACGCCCACTTCGCCGCCGACGACCACGTGGTGGTGTTCATACCCTACAGCGAAATTGCCACGGCAAAATTGATCCATGAAGTGCAGCGCGTCGCCGATCGCGACGAAGACAATCGCCCCACCGAGACCACCCGCAAGCGCCGCGTGGTCGAGTTGGAGCTCAACGGCGACAGCCGCCAACTGGCGATCGCCATCGCCAGCGAGCAAGACACCGTCCTGGCGAAAACCCGCATCGGCGCCGAGCGCCCGTCGACGCGCTACCACCATTTTCCCGTGCGCTTGCCAACCATGAAGCGGCTAATGATCGAATGGGGTGTCGTGCCCGCCGCTGACGTCTTCCTCGACGCACTCACCCGTCACACGCTGGTGCGCCCCGCCGAATCAGCAACCAAAGATCTCACCGTCAACGACACACTAACCCGCGAAGATCAGGAAAATCGCTTGCTAGAGCTGGTCGAAAGCGGCCAGAAGCTCGTCGCCATTGCCGAGGCACGCCGGCTCTACGCCTACAATCTCACCGAAGCGCAGAGTTTCATCGAAGAGTTACTGCACAAAAACAACGCAAGGAAGTAGAGTCCACCCAAGCGGTGCGGCTATCGGCTCACCGCGTCGAACAAGTGGAGTTGGCGGGTGTGGCCTTCGTCTTCGAAATGGACCGGGTAGTTGCCGGTGAAACAGGCGTCGCAGTGGCCCTTTTTCTGGCCGTTGAAGTAGGTGTACATGCCTTCGCGGCTCAAGTAGGCGAGCGTGTCGGATTCGATGAAGCGGCGAATTTCTTCGGTGGAATTGGTCGAGGCGATCAGCTCGCCGCGGGTTGGTGTGTCGATGCCGTAGTAGCACGGGCTGATGGTTGCCGGCGAGCTAATGCGCATGTGCACTTCTTTGGCGCCGGCGTCGCGCAGCATGCGGATGATTTTGCGGCTGGTGGTGCCGCGCACGATGGAGTCGTCGACAACCACGACGCGTTTGCCGTTCAACACTTCTTTCTGCGCGTTCAACTTGATCTTAACGCCAAAGTGGCGGATCGACTGCTGCGGCTCGATGAAAGTGCGGCCGACGTAGTGGTTGCGGATCAAGCCGAACTCCAACGGGATCTTCGACTCTTCGGCGTAGCCGATCGCCGCTGGCACGCCCGAGTCGGGCACCGGAGTCACTAGATCGGCTTCAACGCCGCTCTCGCGCGCCAGCTGGCGCCCCAGTGCTTTGCGCACTTGGTAAACGTTGTGGCCGAAAAGATTACTGTCGGGCCGGGCAAAATAGATATACTCAAAAATGCATTTCGCCGCCGCCACCGGCGGAAACGGCTTGAGCGACTCCATGCCATCGGGCCCGAAGGTGACGACCTCCCCAGGCTCGATTTCGCGCACGTACTCCGCTTCGATGAGATCGAGAGCGCAGGTTTCCGAGGCAATCACGTAGGCGCCGCGGTTTTTACCGTCGGGAAAACGGCCCAACACCATCGGCCGAAAACCGTAGGGATCGCGCGCCGCGATCATCTTATCGAGAGTCAAGAACAGCAGCGAATAGGCACCGCGCACGCGCGACAGCGCTTCGACGATGCGCCCCATCAGCGTCGGCTCTTTGGATGTAGCAATCAAATGAATGATAACTTCCGTGTCGGAGGTTGACTGGAAGATCGAGCCCGCGCTCTCTAGCTCGCTGCGCAACAGCGCGCCGTTCACAAGATTGCCGTTGTGCGAGATGGCGATCGGCCCCTGCGAATATTCGACCACGAAGGGCTGGGCATTTTTTAGATGGCTCTGGCCCTGGGTCGAGTAGCGATTGTGGCCAATGGCAAAGCCGCCCTCGAGATGTTTGATGACGTCTTCTTTGAACGCATCGGCAACCAGTCCCATCTGGCGGTGCGAGATCAATCCTTTGCCGTCCGAGGAGACAATGCCGCAGGATTCTTGGCCGCGGTGCTGCAGCGCATAGAGGCCAAGATAGACCATGTTGGCCGCTTCGGGATGGCCATACACGCCCATGACGGCGCACTCTTCGTGAAACTTATCGTTCATGGCTATTTCAACTTCGCGGTCAAACCATTGGCCCAGACACTGTGCAGTTCGTCCACTGCCAGTTGCAGGAACGGCTGAATCGAAAGTCGCTGACCGCCGACGCTGCCGATTACTTGCAGCGGCGCGTTGTGCTGCGCGGCCAGGGCTTCCAGCGGCGCCAAGTTTTTTTCTTCCAAAGAGACGACAATCCGCGACTGCGATTCGCTGAATAGCAAAGCATCGCCGCGAATCATCTCATGGGTCTCGATGCGCGCGCCAATCGGCTTGCCGGCGCCACCCATGCAGCACTCGGCCAGCGCCACCGCCAAGCCGCCGTCCGAGACATCATGGGCCGAGCGCAAAACCCCCTGCTCAATCGCCTCGACGCAGCAGCGCTGCACCGCGCGCTCCAATTGTAGATCGATCCAGGGCGGTGTGCCACGGGTCAAACCGTGCACCTGCTTCAGATATTCGCTGCCGCCCAACTCTTCGCGGGTTCGGCCTAAGAGCACAATCAAATCGCCCGCCGCCTTGAACCACGGTGTCATTACTTTGTCGATATGGTTAATCAGTCCCACCATGCCGATGGTCGGCGTCGGATAGATCGGCACGCCGTCGGTTTCGTTGTAGAAGCTGACGTTGCCGCTCACCACCGGCACGGTGAGCGCCAAACACGCGTCACGCATGCCGTTGATCGCCTGGGAGAACTGCCACATGACCGCCGGGTTCTCCGGGCTGCCAAAATTCAAACAATCGGTCAAGCCAACCGGCCGCGCGCCAACGCAGGCTAGATTGCGCGCCGCTTCGGCCACTGCGATGACGCCGCCGACGTAGGGGTCGAGATAACAGTAGCGGCTATTGCAGTCGGCGGTGAGCGCCAGCGCCTTCTTCGTTCCTTTGACGCGCACGACCGCCGCGTCGGCGCCGGGTGCCACCACCGTGTTGCTGCGCACGTAGTGATCGTATTGGCGATAGACCCATTCCTTGGAGGCGATGTTGGGTGAGGCGAGCAGCGTCTTCAACGTCGCGCCGAGGTCCTTCGGTTCTGTGATGGTGGCGAAGTCGAGTTGTTCCAGCTCGTCGTGGCGCGCTGGGCGCTCTGCCGGGCGGCGATAAACCGGCGCTTCCTTGGTCAGTGCGTCAATCGGAATCGCCGCTACCTCGACGCCGTCAAAGCGCGCGCGGAAAATATGGTCGTCGGTGACGCGGCCGATCACCACGGCATCGAGATCCCACTTGTCGAAAATCTTTTTGATCTCCGCTTCGGTGCCCTGCTTGGCCACCAGCAGCATGCGCTCCTGCGATTCGGACAGGAGAATCTCGTAGGGCGTCATGCCGGTTTCGCGCATCGGCACCAGTGACAGGTCGAGCTCGATGCCGCAGCCGCCGCGGCCGGCCATTTCCGACGAGGAACTGGTCAAACCGGCCGCGCCCATGTCTTGGATGCCGATGATGTGATCTTTTTCGAACAGCTCTAGGCACGCTTCCAACAGCAACTTCTCGGTGAACGGATCGCCCACTTGCACGGTGGGGCGGCGCTGCTCTTTCTCTTCCGAGAACGACTCTGACGCCATGGTGGCGCCGTGGATGCCGTCGCGGCCGGTTTTCGAGCCGACGTAGATCACTGGGTTGCCAATGCCTTTGGCGATGCCGGTGAAAATCTTTTTCTTCTTGACGATGCCGAGGGTGAAAGCGTTGACGAGAATATTGGCGTTGTAGCACTCGTCGAAATAGACCTCGCCGCCGACCGTCGGCACGCCGATGCAGTTGCCGTAGCCGCCGATGCCCGCGACCACGCCGGCAACGAGATAGCGCGTGCGCGGATGATCGATGGCGCCAAAGCGCAAGGAGTTGAGCGAAGCGATGGGCCGCGCGCCCATGGTGAAAATGTCGCGCAGGATGCCGCCGACACCCGTGGCGGCGCCCTGATAGGGCTCGATGAACGAGGGATGATTGTGGCTTTCCATCTTGAACGCCACCGCGAGGCCGTCGCCGATATCGACCACGCCGGCGTTTTCCCCCGGTCCCTGCAAAACGTAGGGACCCTCAGTGGGCAGCAGTTTCAGGTAAGCGCGTGAGCTTTTGTAGCTGCAATGCTCCGACCACATGACCGAGAACACACCCAGCTCAGTGTAGTTGGGCGCGCGGCCAAGCATTTGAACGATCTTTTCGTACTCGTCGGGCGCCAGCCCATGGCTCGCGACGAGCTCAGGTGTGACCGTCGGCTGGGCAAAAATCTTGACCGCTTCAGCCATGGCGGGTTTCTCTTTCCACGCAGGCCGCCGCGATGGAAGAAAAGATTTTCAAACCATCGTCGCTGCCGAGGAGCTTGCTGCAAGCGTCCTCCGGATGAGGCATCAGACCAAAAACGTTGCGCTTTTCATTGCAGATGCCGGCGATGTTGTCGAGCGAGCCATTGGGATTGGCCGCCGCCGCCGGTTTGCCTTTGGCATCGACGTAGCGCAACAATACCTGGCGATTCTTCTGCAGCCGTTCGAGGGTCGCGCTATCGGCGAAATAGCAACCCTCGCCATGCTTGATGGGAATCTTCAGGAGCTGGCCCTTTTTCATTTCGCGACTAAACGGCGCGTCGGTTTCTTCGACGCGCAAATGCACCGGCTCACAGATAAACTGCAGATTGCTGTTACGCACCAGCGCTCCGGGCAAGAGCCCCGATTCGCAAAGAATTTGAAAGCCGTTGCAGATCCCCAGGACCAATCCACCGCTTTGCGCAAATTTGACTACGCCGCCCATGATCGGCGAGAAACGCGCCATGGCGCCGCAGCGCAAATAATCGCCGTAGGAAAAGCCGCCGGGAAGCACCAGACAGTCGAAGCGGCCCGCCAACTCGTCCTTGTGCCAAAGAAACTGCACCTTCTGGCCCATCTCGTTTTTCAGACAGTCAAAGACGTCCTGATCGTCGCACGAGCCGGGAAAGACAATGACACCCCAACGCATAAACCAAACCTTTAGTTACGAGGCATGAGGCTTGAGTCTCTCAAACCCGATGTTCATTCGTGAATCTCAAACCGATAGTCTTCAATCACCGGATTAGCCAAGAGCTTGTCGCACATCTCACGGACGCGGCTTTCAGCGCTGGCCCGCGAATCGGCATCGATTTCCAGCTCAAGATATTTTCCCACTCGCACGTCGCGGACTTCGACGTAGCTCATCGTGTGCAGTGAGCGCTCGATCGCTTTTCCCTGGGGATCGAGGACGCCGGTCTTGAGCGATATGAATATCTTAACACGCATAAGAGCAAACTTTCATAGGGCCGTCTTAGCGCAAAGCGCGCCGGAAAATGAAGTCAACGTTGGCCAGGTGGTGCCTCACACCCCAAGCCGCTTCGATCTCCCTTGCCGACAGGTGCCGGCGAATCTCCGCATCGCCCAACAGCTCGCGCTTTAAGTCGCCCCCTTCGCGGCCGACTTTGAGCGCGTGGCGCTGCACCATGCGATAGGCCGCATCGCGGGCGATGCCCTTGTCAACCAGCGCCAAGAGAATCTTCTCCGAATACACCGTGCCGCCGCTCTTCTCAAGATTGCGCCGCATGTTTTCCGGATAGACCACTAGATTGGCCAGCACGTGGGTCAAACGGCGCAGCATGAAATCGAGCGCAATGGTCGCGTCCGGCGCGATCACCCGCTCCACCGACGAGTGGCTGATATCGCGCTCATGCCACAGCGGCACGTTTTCCAGCGCCGCCAACGCATAGGAGCGCATCAAGCGCGCCATGCCGGCAACGTTCTCGGAGAGAATCGGATTGCGTTTGTGCGGCATCGCCGACGAGCCCTTCTGCCCCGCGGTAAAGGGCTCTTCCGCTTCTTGCACCTCGGTGCGCTGCAAGTGGCGCACCTCGACGGCAAATTTTTCCAGCGAGCTGGCGATCACGGCCAGCGTAGCGAAATAGCAGGCGTGGCGATCGCGCTGAATGATCTGATTGGACACCAGCGCGGGTCTCAAGCCAGCCTTGCGGCAAACGTAGGCTTCGACCTTGGGCGATATCGACGCAAAGGTGCCCACCGCGCCGGAGATCTGCCCGACGCAGATATCTTCCGTGGCTCTTTCCAAGCGCGCCAAGTTGCGCGCCATCTCCTGATACCAGAGCGCAAACTTAAGCCCGAAGGTAATCGGCTCGGCATGCACCCCGTGGGTGCGGCCGATTTGCACGGTCCATTTGTACTTGCAGGCTTGGCGGCGCAACACCTTCATCAAGGCTTTGATATCGTCGACGAGAATCGCCGAAGCGTCTTTGAACTGCAGCGCCAGCGCCGTGTCCATGACATCGGACGAGGTCATGCCGACGTGTAAATAACGCGCATCATCGCCGATCGACTCCGCCACCGAGCTCAAAAACGCGATGATTTCATGCTTCACTTCGCGTTCGATCTCACGGATGCGTTTAACGTTGAACTTGGCCTTTTTGCGGATGCGCGCGATCGCCGCTTTCGGAACTTTGCCGAGCTGCGCCAAACCTTCGGCGGCTAGAATCTCGACTTCCAACCACTTTTGAAAGCCGTTTTCCTCGGACCAAATGCGGCCCATCTCCGGTCTTGTATAGCGCTCAATCATTCGTCGCTCACGCTGTTCAAGGTTACGAGTTCGATGGCCTGCGCCCAAACCACGCTTCAACTCCAAACCCAAAACCCGGAACTCGAAACCTATTTTTTATCGGTATGTCCAAACCCACCGTCCTGCCGCTCGGTCGACGGCAGCTCTGCCACTTCCAGCCATTCTGCTCGCGCCACCCGCTGCACGACCATCTGCGCAATGCGCTGGCCGCGCTCGATGGTGATCGGCGCGGTGCCGAGGTTGATGGCGATGATCTGAATTTCGCCGCGATAGTCGGAATCGATGGTCCCCGGCGTATTGACCATCGTAAAACCCTGCTTCAACGCCAAACCGCTGCGCGGCCGAATCTGCGCTTCGAAGCCGATCGGCAAAGCGATCGCGATCCCGGTGGGAATCAACCTGCGCTCCATCGGACCGATCTCCATCGACGAATCGATGTCCGCGCACAGATCCATGCCGGCAGCGCCTTCGGTCATGTACTCCGGCAACACCGCAGACGGGCGCACCCGTTTGATTTGAATGCGTACTTGATCCACGAAACAAAAAACTAAAGGGAAACATGCTTCGACGGCTCAGCATGGACGGATTTGTGCCTCCTCTCCGTTCGTCCTGAGCTTGTCGAAGGACTCCGAGAGGTCCGCAACCGTCCGTCAACACGCCCGTGTCGCGGATCAGTGCTTCAAGGTGAAACTATCGAGTTTGAAATCTTTTTGGAAGTCGCCGAGCAGTGTTAGGGTCATGCCGCCGGAATGAAACAATTGGCGCGCCAGCTCGATAACATCTTCGCGCGAAACCGCGCGGATCTTTTGCACGATTTCATCAGTGGTAACGTTCTTGCCAAAATAAATCTCGTTGCGCGCAATGTGGCTCATCCACGAATCGCTCGATTCCAAACCGAGCATCATACTGCCGACGAGTTGTCCCTGGGTGCGGCCGAGTTCGTCGGCCGAAATACCGCCCGCCGCCAACTTGTCCAACTCTTTCAAAATCAGATCGACAACCTCGTCCGTCGAATCCAAGCTCGTGCCGGCGTAAACGCCAAAATAACCGACGTCCTTGTACGATGACGCAAATGAATAAACCGAATAAGCTTTGCCGCGTTTCTCGCGGACTTCTTGGAACAAACGCGAGCTCATGCCGCCGCCGAGTAGAGTATTCAAGACGTAGCCGGCGTAGCGCTGCGGGTGGGTTTGCGAGATCGCCGCCATCCCCAAACAGAGATGAACCTGCTCGAGTTCTTTTGCATGGGGATAGAGCCCGCTGCCCATGCCAGGCAACCGGTCGCCGTCGAGCGCTGCAGCCGCACCGCGCTCATCACGCACCGAACCGAGGCGCGCCTGAATTTCTTTGACCAGCTCGTCATGGCGCAGATGGCCGGCCGCCGCGACTACGACGCGGCGCGGACGATATCGCTCTTTGAAGAAATTCAAGAAATCCTGCCGTTGAAAGCTCATCACTGTTTCAGCCCGGCCGCAGATCGGCCGCGCGATCGGATGATCGGTGAAGAAATCGACGTTGAAAAGATCGTGCACGTAGTCGTCGGGCGTGTCCTCGGCCTGGGAGATTTCCTGGAGGATCACCGAGCGCTCGCGCTCGATCTCTTCGACGTCAAAATTCGAGTGCAGAAAAATATCGGTTAATAAATCGAGCGCTAGCGGCAGATTCTCGTCGAGAACTTTGGCGTAGTAGCAAGTGTGTTCCTTGGCGGTGAAGGCATTCAACACCCCGCCCACCGCGTCCATCTCTTCGGCGATCTGTGCGGCGGTACGCCGCTCGGTGCCCTTGAAGAGCAAGTGTTCGATGAAATGGGAAATGCCGTTCTGCGCTTGGGACTCGTGGCGTGAGCCGCTCTCGACCCAGATGCCGAGACTCACCGAGCGATGATCGCTCATCTCATGGGAGACAACCCGGATGCCGTTATCGAGGACGCTTTTGCAAAACATTGATGAATTCTAAACTCACCACGAAGGCACGACGAACCCAAAGGTAAGAATAATAAGGATATAAACTCTTTTCTGAACTTCGTGACCTTCGTGTCTTCGCGGTGAATATTTTCTCCAAATTAGTTGACGCCCTCGCCGGTCTCGGCCATCGCCTCCTTGCGGCTTAAGCGGATCTTGCCCTGCTTGTCGACTTCCAGAACTTTGACCATCACCTCATCGCCCTCTTTCAGCACATCGGTGACTTTGCGGATGCGCTCATTGGCGATCTGCGAGATATGCAAGAGGCCGTCGGTTCCCGGGAAAATTTCGACAAATGCGCCGAACTCGACGATCTTGCGCACGGTGCCCCGGTAGATCTTGCCGACTTCGGCCTCGGCCGCGATGGACTGCACCATTTCGATGGCTTTTTTCGACGCCGCTTCGTCGCTCGACGCAATCGTCACGGTGCCATCGTCTTCAACGTCGATCTTGACGCCGGTGGCTTCGATGATGCCGCGGATGACTTTGCCGCCGGGGCCGATAATCTCGCGGATCTTGTCGGGTTTGACGCGTAGCGTGATGATGCGCGGCGCATGGCCGGAGACATTGGAGCGCCCGGCCGAGATCGTCTGGTTCATGATGCCGAGAATGTGCATGCGCCCCTCTTTGGCCTGGTTTAAAGCTTGGCGCATGATTTCGCGGTTGACGCCGCTGATCTTGATATCCATCTGCAGCGAGGTGACGCCATCGGCGGTGCCAGCAACTTTGAAGTCCATGTCGCCCAAGTGATCCTCGTCGCCGAGAATATCGGATAGCACACGAACGGCCTCACCCTCTTTTATCAGGCCCATGGCGATACCGGCCACAGGTGCAACAACCGGCACGCCGGCGTCCATCAGCGACAACGAGCCGCCGCAGACGCTCGCCATCGAGGTCGAACCGTTGGATTCGAGAATCTCGGAAACGATTCTGATGGTATAGGGAAAATCTTCTTCCGGCGGCAACACCGGTACCAGCGCCCGTTCGGCCAGATTGCCGTGGCCGATTTCGCGCCGGCCGGGCCCACGCAAGAATTTAACTTCGCCGACGCTAAATGGCGGGAAGTTGTAGTGCATCATGAATTTCTTGAAGTGCTCACCCAAGAGCGCGTCGACGCGCTGTTCATCGGAGGCGGTGCCCAGCGTGGCGACCACCAGCGCTTGGGTCTCGCCGCGGGTAAACAGCGCCGAGCCGTGGGTGCGCGGCAACACCTCGACTTCGCAGGTAATCGGCCGGATGTCCTTCAGCCCGCGCCCGTCGATGCGCTTTTCCTTTTGGATAACCAGCCCTCTGAAGGTGTTGCGCTTGAGCTCCTCAAAGGCGCCCTTGATGTCCTTGCTCTTTTCCGGAAACTCGCTCGCGGCCATCGGCACTACTTCACTTTTTACTTCGGCGATGCGTTTATAACGTTCGAGTTTTTCGGGGATCTCTAGAGCCGCCTTGAGTTTTGCCGAGGCCAGCTCTTCAACTCGGCGGACAACGCCGTGGTCGAGCTCAGCCA
Source organism: Deltaproteobacteria bacterium (assembly GCA_016874755.1). NCBI lineage: Bacteria > Pseudomonadati > Myxococcota > Myxococcia > Deltaproteobacteria bacterium. The sequence continues at coordinate 16,033 of VGTH01000028.1, forward strand.
ACGGCACGACTCGCTTCGGCTTACCCAGGGTGGCACGCAACTCCTCCTGCAAATCGAGCAGCGGCTGAATCGCTTGATGGCCGGCAAACAGCGCTTCTAAGATTTCATCCTCGGGGACGATGCGCGCGCCGCCCTCGACCATTACAATCGCGTCGCGGCTGCCCGAAAGAAATATATCGGTGTCGCTTTCTTCGAGGGCGCTTTGGGTTGGGTTCATGACCCATTTGCCGCCAATGCGGCCGATGCGCACCCCAGCAAGCGGCCCATTAAACGGAATATCCGAAACATGCAGGGCCACGGAGGTTCCCAACATGGCGACTATATCTGGATCGTTCTCACGATCGGCGGAAAGCACCGTAGCGATGACTTGGGTCTCGCAGCGCAGCCCTTCGGCAAACAGCGGCCGAATCGACCGATCAATTAGGCGGCAGGTCAGAATTTCTTTTTCCGACGGCCGTCCCTCACGCTTGAAGAAACCGCCTGGGATCTTCCCCGCGGCGAAGGTTTTCTCTTGATAATCAACAGTTAACGGGAAGAAATCGGTATCGAGCTTGAGCTCTTTGGCCGCCACCGCGGTAACCAGCACGACGGTTTCACCGTACTGCACTAGCGCGGCGCCATCGGCTTGCTTGGCGAGCTTGCCGACTTCAACGGATAGAGGTCGGCCGTGAAAATCTAATTCCACTCTCTTCATCATATGTGTAGGCCCTTTGAATGCTGAACGGAATAACGGAGGCGAATGCGGCGGGAGCGCTGTCTTGGAATAACTATTTCCTTATCCCAAGGCGACCGATCAGGCTTTGATATCTCGCGAAATCATTATTCTTGAGATAATCCAAAAGCCTGCGTCTTTGCCCGACGAGCTTCAGAAGACCACGGCGGGAGTGGTGATCTTTCAGATGGATTTTGAAGTGCTCGGTGAGATGTTCGATTCTCTGGCTGAGCAGGGCGACCTGCACTTCAGGGGAGCCGGTGTCGGTCTGATGCAGCCTATAACCCTCGACGACTCCGCGCTTTTCTTGCTGAGCGATTGCCATGATTAATCCGCTCTTCTTCTCTCTTTCGTTTTAGTTGCTCAGATTTTTAACATACTACCAAGGGGTTGTAAAGCTGCCCAAAAAAAGACGGCTATGCCAGCAACTTTCGCAGCGTTGCGAATTGCACCACATGCCAGCGTCGCAGCGCGGCTCTGTTCCCTTCACTCCGGACGCTCTTGCGTGAACATTCGATCGAGCTTCTATGTTCCATTTGGAATCTGGAATCTGTAATTTGAAATCCTGAGCCAAGCGAAGACGATGCGCACTGTCCCCTACGATTCGAGCCGCACCGCGCTCTACCGTCCCAGCGCCGCGGCGCCGATGCTCCGTGCCGGCCCATGTAGCGACGAGCTATTGTGCGCGGAAGCCTCGCGCTTGGTCTACAAACGGTTCGAAAGCAGTGCCATGGCGGCCCAGGAAATCCGGCTGATGTTCCGCTCGCTCGGCTTCGACCAAATGGAATTCTTTGACTGCGCCGGCTCGCAGGCCTTCGCCGCCGCCCATCCGGCCGCCACGCTGATCTGCTTTCGCGGCACGACGCGCTCTCTGAACGACATCGTCACCGACCTGAAAATTTGGCCAAGGCAGTGGCCCCTTGGCGGCCGGGCCCACGCCGGCTTTTGCACTGCTTTCAATCGCTTGTGCGCGGCCCTAGATCACTGGCTGATCGATCACCCGGGCCGCAGGTTGTTAACCGGTCACAGCCTCGGCGGCGCTTTGGCGACCTTGGCGGCCAGCGTCTACAAGCCGGCGCGGCTCATCACCTTTGGCACGCCGCGGGTCGGTGACGGCGATTTCTGCGCGGCCCTGGAGGGCGTGGAATGGCTGCGCTACGTCGATTGCTGCGATCTGGTCGCGCGCGTGCCACCCGAGCTGTTGGGATTTTGTCACCGCGGCGAGCTTCGCTACATCGATCGCCACGGCGCTATACATAGCGATCCGCCGGTCGATTTTATCAAAGAGGACAGCCGCCTTGGGCGCAGTGAATACCGGCGCGAAGAGGCTCCGCGCCCTGGCGCGGTAAAGCTGCGCGATTTGGCGGATCACGCGCCGGCCAATTACATTTATCCGGTGTCGGCGTTGGATACGTTCCAGTCGGCTGATCGCCGCGCGAGCCACGGTCTCTGATTTTACTTGGCTACTCCCTCGGATCAACGTGCCCTTGAGAACACTCCATGCAGCGCCGCCAACTTCCCCCAGCACACCCGATAACCGGTCAAGAGCGGCGCCGCATCGATCCCAATCGCGGGGTGATCAAAGTCGTTGAACGCAATTTGGACATCTTCGTTTCGCGCTTTCTCTTCCCTCATCTTGCGCGCCTGTGGAACCCCTATAGCTGGCAACTGGAGCGGCGCTTCACGCTTTCGCAGACCCAGATTGCACCGGCCGGTTGGCCGAAGACTGTCGCGCCGCTGCGGCTGCTTTTGCTGACCGATATTCACGCCGGTATCTTTCTGCAACCCCAAACCTTTGCCAGGATCATTCATAAACTCATGGAGCTTGAGCCCCACCTGGTCGCCCTGGGCGGCGATCTAGTCTCGGGCAATTCAAACGAGGCAAAGCCGATCCTCGGTGCCATGAAACCCCTCACCGCAGCGCCCCTGGGCGCCTGGTTCTGTTTCGGCAACCATGATTATTTCAGCGCCACACCGGAGATCATCGAGCACGATCTAAACGCGATCGGCATTCGCGCTTTGTGCAATGACGCGGTTCGCATAAACCATGGCGCCGGTAGCTTTGTCCTCGGCGGCATCGACGATCTGATCCTTGGTAAACCGAACTGGCCGCAACTGTGCACCCGCCACGGCGAGCCGCATCTCTTGCTCGCCCACAACCCGGATCACTTCTACCAGGCGATCGTTCACAACGTGCCGCTGACGCTTTCGGGCCACACCCACGGCGGCCAGATTCGTTTACCGAACGGCCCGCCCCTGATCCGCCAGAGCCGCTACTGCCTCGACGAAGGCATGTACTCGTTTGAAAATTCGCTCTTGGTAGTCTCGCGCGGCCTCGGCAGCGTTCTCCTACCCTGGCGCTGGGGCGCCGACCCGGAAGCAATCCTGATCGAGATCACGCCGCCGAGGGGCGATTCGTGAATCGCCCCTACAAAATTTGCGCGTGCCTCTGCGCGAGAAATTCTGAATCCGGTTCGTTTAAACGGAAAGAAACTCGCGGATCGCCTTGTGCGCCGCCTCCGGCTCGACGAAGAAGTAGTTGTGCTTTTGCTTGGGAATCATAACGAACTTGGCATTGGGAATGCCTTTGGCAAGAATGTCCGAAGAAGTCCGATGGCTCATCGCCGATTTCGGATCGCCCTCGGCTTCACCGACCAACACCAGCGTCCGGACTTTTATATCCTTCAAGCGTGCGCTCGTGTCATGACCTTGGCGGCCAATCACATGGCGCAGATAAAATTCCACCGAGCCAATATTTTCCAACCGGCGCCGAAAGAACTCTTCGATGCGCTCGGGATATTTTTTCTGCATCTCTTCGGTGAAGCCAACTTCGATGGTGTGCTGCCGGACGTATTTTTCATAGCCCCACTCGATCATCTCTTGGCACATGAGCAGCGGCAAACCCGGCTGCCCGGGAAACGATGCGCCGCTCGATGCCAGAATCAATTTTTTCACCCGCGCAGCATATTCCAGAGCGATCAACTGCGCCACCCGCCCGCCCATGGAATGGCCAAGCACCGTTGTCTGGTCAATCTTCAAATGATCGAGCACCGCCACCGCATCGTCGCAGAACATCCGCGTCGAATAATCGATCGACGGCCGGCTCGACCTTCCCGTGCCGCGATAATCGAACGTAATCACCCGATGGTCTTTGGAAAATTCCGGCACCTGGAAAATCTTCCAGATCTCACCGGAGGCCGCAGTCTCGCTGCAAAATAGAAACGCTGGCCCTTGGCCCTGTTCTTCGTAATAGATGTCGGCGTCTTTGACTTTTGCGGTTGGCATCTCGTCTCCTGTGACGTCAGGCGGGCGCGATAAATCGCGCCCCTAAGCGGGATTACATTTGTGCTTTTTGCGCCTTTTGCGGTTAATTCTCCGATTCCGAAACCTCTGCGTTCTCTGCACGAACGGGCGACCCGCCGGTCGCCCCTACCCATGGAGGAACTCGCGGATCGCCCGATGCGCTACATCCGGCTCGGAGAAAAAATAACTATGCCGCTCGTTGGCGAGAAGCACCACCTTGGAGTTCACTATTCCCTTCGCCAACACTTCCGTTGACATACGGTGGTTCATTTCGCTGGTCATGTTGGTGTCGCCGTCGCCGACCAGGATCAAGGTCGGCTGTTTGATATCTTTCAAGCGCTGACTGGTGTCGTGGCTCTGGCGCGCGATCAAATGGCGCAGATAAAACTCCACCGGGCACAAATTCGTCATTCTAACTTTTAAATAGGCTTCAATCCTCTCCGGGTGCTGCTTGGCGTACTCTTCGGTCCAGCCGACTAGAATTGTATGATCGCGCTCGTATTTGTCGTAGCCCCACTCGATCATCTCTTTCATGATCTTCAGCGGCAACCCTTTAGTCAGCGGGTAGCTCGCGCCAGTCGACGCCAGCACCAGCTTGTGCACTTTCTTCGGATGATCCAGCGCCAAGAGCTGCGCGACCCGCCCGCCCATCGAGTGGCCGACGACGATCGCATCTTCGGCTTTTAAATAATCCATCAGCCCAACCAGATCGTCGCAAAACATCTTGGTCGTGTAGTCGATCGATGGCTTGCTCGATTGGCCGGTGCCACGGTAGTCGAAGGTGATCACCCGGTGATCTTTGGAAAACTCGCCGACCTGATTGATCTTCCAGACCTCGCCATCGCAGGCGGTTTCGCTGAGAAACACCATGGGCCGCCCTTGGCCGTGTTCTTCGTAGTAAAGCTCGATATCGTTTACTTTGAGTTTCGGCATTCAACACTCCTTTGAATCGATTGATCGATGCATAGTTGAAGTGGTTTACGTTGGCAAGACGCCAAAAAGATTTTCTTGACTAAACACGCACCCTGGCGCTAGAGACCTAATGTAGGGGCGCCATTCATCGCGCCCGCAAACGTGGGGGCCGGCGACGAGCTATGCACAAGGAGCGATGTAATTGATGAAAAATTTCGCAGCAGCAGTGTTGGCAGCACTGCTAATCTCTAGTTCGACATCTGCCCAAGAACTCATCAAGCTGCCCTTCCCCTACGGTCCGCTGGGTTTGAACAGCGTGCCGTTCCTGGTCGCCAAAGAAGCCAAGCTCTTCGAGAAGCACGGGCTGTCCGTCGACATGGTCTACGTCGGGGCCTCTGCCGTCATGGTGCAATCGATGCTCTCGGGCGCCGCCAACTTCGCCGGCTTCGGCGGCCCGGCGGTCATCACCAACGTTTTGAGCGGCGGCGACATCATCCAAATCACCGCGCTGCTGCCCTATTTCACCCAATCGGTAATCGTGCGCAGCGACGTCCGCGAGCTGCGCTCGCTTTCGGGCAAGCGCATCGGCATCACCCGCTTCGGCTCGGTGACCGACTTCGCGCTCAAGACTTTGCTCGAGCGAAATAGTTTAAAAGACGTAACCGTGCTGCAGCTCGGCGGTTTCCCCGAAGCCGTCGCCGCGCTGATTCGCGGCGCCCTCGACGGCGCGGTTTTGTCACCGCCACACACCTTTCGCTTGCTCAAAGAAGGTTATCGCGAGTTGGCGGCGCCGAAAGACTTGCGTGCCTTAGGCAGCGGTTTTCTGTCGCAAGGCATCGTCGCCAGAAGGTCCTACGCGGCGAAGAATCGCGATGTGGTCTTGCGCTTGATCAGAGCCACCGTGGAAGGCACCAAACAGGCCGCGGTCAACGAGGAGTTTACCAAGCGGCTGATCGGCAAATACCTTGGCATCACCGACCCGGAGCTGCTGCGCCAGAGTTTTTTGTACGTGGCCGAAAATTTCGCCAAGGACCCCGCCGTTCCAGAGAACGTCATTCAGTCCATGGTCCAACGCATGGCCCAGCTCAACATGATAGACACCAAAGCCGCGCAAGCGACGCCGGTGAGCGCTTACTTTGACAACAGCTATGTCAACGAGCTGAAGCAGTCGGGGTTCGTCGATGCGGTGTGGAGATAACCAGGTTTGATCCGGTCAGAACGATTATTGTACTCAGCTCAAAAGACAGACTCAAACGGCGACATCGAGTCGATTTTTTCTTGATTCCCTTGACGGCAACGAGCTGTTTCGCATAGGTTCGGGATCATCTTATTCCAGCAATTTTCGCGAGGTTTCTCGACGATGTTGGGTTCGCTCAAACGATTTTTCACTATCCTTCTACTTACTTTGATCAGTTCGGGGCCGCTTCATGCGCAGGAGCGCGCGCGCCTCGGTCTCAACATGAAAACCGAAGACGTGCAGATGCTGAAACTGGGCTCGTCGCCGGCCATGCTCGCCAGCCTGGACAAAGGCGGTGTCGACGCCGCGGTCCTCACCATGCCGACGTTTTTCGTTGCCGAAGACCGCGGCTACGTCAACATCGCCGACCCGGCCAACATGGAAATTTACTATTTGCAAAATACGCTGGAGACCAGCCGCGCGTTCCTGCGCAGGAATCGCGAACTCGCCAGCCGCTTTATGAAAGGCTACATCAAGTCGCTTTACAGCAAATAACGCGCGAGCATCTTGTGAACGAATCCGGACGTGCCATCACTCCAATACTCCAGCACTCCAATCTTCCCGAGGAGCCCCATGCCTGATTACAAAGAGATCATCTACGAGAAAAAGCGCGGCGGCGTACAGATCACGCTCAATCGGCCCGATGCGTTGAACGCGATCACCCGGCCGATGCTCAAAGAAATCCACGACGCCTTGGACAACGCCGAAGCCGATCCGGAAATCCGCGCGGTGGTCATCACCGGCGCCGGCCGCGCCTTTAGCGCCGGCTTCGACCAGGCGACCACCAGCGGCCGGCGCCGCGATATGGATTGGCCCTATGGCATGCAGAGCGGCATGAGCGCCGCGGCGGTGATGCGCTACTGGGGCGTCGACGATGTGAAGTTGATTCGCATTTTCGAATTCACCAAACCGGTGATCGCCGCAGTGCGCGGCTGGGCCATGGGCGGCGGTTGTTGGCTGGCGCTCTACAGCCATCTGACCATCGCCGCGGAGGATGCCGTTTTCGCCCAACCCGAAGTGCGCCACGGCTCCAACACGACGTTTATGTGGACGCTGCTGGCAGGTTTCAAAAATGCGCTGCGTTACGGTCTCGTCGGCGATCACGTCGACGCCAAAGAAGCGCTGCGCATCGGCTTGGTCAATAAAGTCGTGCCGGTGGACCAGTTGCTTGAAGAATGTTTCTCCGTTGTCGAACGGATCGCCAAAGTCCCGCCGGAGACAGTGAAGATTAATCTGGCCATCTCGACCATGGGCTTGCAAATGATGGGCCTGCGCGACGCCCTGGCGATGGACGAGACGCTTTCGCTACCCGCGCACATGATGCTGCGCGAAGAGTTTCGCCGTCCCCTCGACGAAACCCGCGCCACCCAAGGCACAAAGGCGTACTTGCAGCTACGCGACGGCCCGTTTCAACCGGAGCCGTTTGGACCGCGGGCGAGAAAAAAAGCGGAAAGCTGAAACCCGGAAAGCGGAAATCTCGGAGCAAGAGGAAATGCAGAATTTTGAAATCCGCTCGAGGGCATGCAAATTTCCGCTTTCCGTTTTTTGCGTTTCCGTTTTGTCAGATACGTTTCCGCTTTCATAATTCATAATTGGGGTCTCAAGCATGGCTAGCGAAACAAGCAAACCCACCGTCTGGCGCGATCTGACTCCCCTCATCGCCCCGCGCTCCGTCGCCATCGTCGGTGCGTCGCAGCGCGGCGCCGATGCCAACTTGGCGCGTGAGCCGCGCGGCAACCGGGTGATTCGCAATCTGAAAAATTTCGGCTACACCGGCCGCATCTTCACGGTCAATCCGAAGTACAGCGAGGTGATGGGCTATCCTTGTTATCCCGATATCGCCTCGATTCCCGAGCCGCCCGATTGTTTAGTCTCGGCGGTGCCCAATCGCCATGTGCCGGACTTGTTGGAATCGGCGGCCAACGCGGGAGTGAAAGCTGCCGTCGTGTTCGCCGCCGGCTTCGGCGAGATCGGCGGCGAGGGCAAAGCGCGTCAAGCGCGTTTGGAAGCACTCTCGAAAGAAAAAGGGTTTCTCATCTGCGGCCCCAATTGCTACGGCGTGTTGAATGTCTATGGCAAAGCCTTGTTGTTCGCTTCGACCATCCCACCGGGATTTGTCGAAGGCAACGTCGCGTTGATTTCGCAAAGCGGTGGTCTCAGCACGACCATCGCCAACGCCATGATGCTCAACCGCCAGGTCGGCTTGAGCCACATCATCTCCTGCGGCAATCAGACCGGTGCGACACTGGAAGAGTACATCAACTATTTCGTCGAGGATAAAAACAGCAAAGTCATCGCCGTCTTCGCCGAGGGCTTCAAGCAGCCGGAAAAGCTTTTGCCGGTGGCGCGCAAGGCCGCCGCAGCAAACAAACCGCTGGTGATCCTCAAAGGCGGCCGCTCCGATGTTTCCAAGCGCGCCGCCGCAACTCATTCCGGCTCGCTTGCCGGCGCGGCCGAAGTGGTCGACGCGGCGTTTCGTCAGGGCGGGATTATTTCCGTGCGCAGCTTGAACGAGCTGCTCGACACCGTCAGCGTACTTTCTTGCGACGGTTTCATGAAAAAATACCGCGGCGGCCGGCGCATCGGTGTGCTCAGCGGCTCGGGCGGCGAATGCACGCTGGTCTCCGACGCTGCGTCCAGCGTCGGCGTCGAAGTACCGGAGCTGACCGCAGCAACCAAAAGCAAGCTGCAAGCGAGCGTCGCCGACTTCGGCAACATGAATAACCCGCTCGACGGCACCGGCGCGATGTACGACGACGAGAAGATTTTTCCCAATCTGCTCCAAGGCCTCATCGACGACGCCAACATCGACGTCGTAACAATCAACTTAGAAGCCAACGACCCGCGCCCGAAAGAACTAAAGAGCGGCGGCCGCTTCGCCAAGCTGATCGAGCAAGCCGCAGCTGCGAGTGGCAAACCGATCGCAACATTTAGTTCCATCGTCGGCGGCCCGGTCGACCCCGAGATACTCAAGCCGCTGCGCGAAGCTGGCGTGCCGCTCATGGAGGGCGCCGAAGCGGCGACTGCGACGATCAGGAATCTTGCCGAGTATTTTGAATTTCACAAGCAACGCGGCGGTGAGGTTCCTTTTCCGCAAACTCATTCTAAGCTACCGGCGGGAATTCTCGGTGCCGAGGCCAGCTTCGCGCTCTTCGCGGAATTCAACATTGCCACCGCCCCGACAGTATTGGCACGCAGCGCCGATCAAGCGGCGGCAGCAGCGGAAAAGATGGGCTACCCGGTGGTGCTCAAAGTCGAGTCGGCGGAGATCACCCACAAGAGCGATGTCGGCGCAGTGATCTTGAAACTGGCTAACAGCGCCGCGGTGCGCGAGGCCTACGCGCGCATCAACGAACAAGTGCGCGCCAAAGTACCCACGGCCAAGGTCGACGGTGTCGTGGTGCAGAAAATGGCCGGCGAAGGCATCGAAATGATTCTCGGCGTCAAGCGCGATCCGCTCTTCGGCCCGGTGGTCCTGTGCGGCTTGGGCGGGATTCTCGTCGAAGTGCTGCAAGATGTCTCGGTTGGCATTCCACCGCTGGCGAAAGATCAAGCTGCGGCCATGATCCAGCGCCTGCGCGGCGCGGCGATTCTTGGCGGCGTGCGCGGCAAACCGCCGGCGGATGTCGAAGCGTTGGCCGATGCGATCGTGAAAGTTGGCAATCTCGCCGCGAGTCTCGGCGATCAGCTAAATGGCCTCGATATCAATCCGTTGATCGTGCTGCCAAAGGGAGACGGTGTGGTTGCGGTCGATGCAGTTGTGGAGATTTTATGATCATCAGACAAAAACCTCTCGCCACCTCACAGAATCGATTTCCCCCCCCCTTTGAAAAAGGGGGGTTAGGGGGGATTTGCGCGCATCGAAGAAGAAAATCCCCCTCGATCCCCCTTTTTCAAAGGGGGAAGTCGGATCGCCTCATTGTCAGTAGCCCATATCTGCTCGCTGCGCTTGCCTCTGTGCTTGTGCTAATTCCATCACTCCTTCTCGCCCAGTCCAAGCCCTTGAAAGAAATCCGCGTTCCCTACGCACTCGGCGGCTCCACCGGATTTTTCTGGATCGCGCACAAGTCCGGTGCCTTCGAAAGACATGGCCTAAAAGTTCTCCCAATCTTCATGCGCGGCGGGCGCGAGGCGGTGCAAGCGCTGATCTCCAAAGACGTCAACATCATGCAGCAAGGCAGCTCCGGCGTCATCACGGCCTGGGCGCAGGGCGCGAAGGATCTCGTCGCCATCGGCGCCACGGGCAACAAACTCGACTACATTTTCGTCTCGACACCGGCGATCAAAAAACCCGCCGATCTCAAAGGCAAACGCATCGCCATCAGCCAGCTCGGCGCCAGCACCGACTTCATCGCCCGCATCGCGCTGCGTCAACTAGGGCTTTCCGACAAAGAAGTGACCATCGTCGGTCTCGGCGCCCAGGGCGAGCGTTGGGCCGCTCTCAGCGGCGGCCATGTCGACGCCTCGCTGTTTCAGCCGCCGGTGACGTTGCGCGCGCGCAAACTGGGCATGCCGATCTGGATCGACTTCGCCAAAACCGATTACGAATACGTCACCGCCGGCCCGGTGACGACGCGCTCCTATATCAAAGCCGAACGAGACACTGTGATGAATTTCATGCGCGGCCTGGCCGACGGCATGGAGTTTTACCGCGACGAAAAAAACAAGGAAACCGTGATCAAGCACCTGGGCGAATTCTACCGCTCGACCAACACCGAAGAGCTAGAGGAAACCCGCCGGGTCTACAGTCAAGTCTCGACGGGCTTGCCGATCGTCACCGTCAAGGCGATGGAGAACATGATCGCCAGCGACCGCGTGCTGTCGCAAGCCAACGTTAACGCGATGGATGTGCTCGATCTGTCGTTTTTGAAACAACTGGAAGAGGAACGGAGAACGAAGAAATAGCGTCTAGCGTCTGGAGTTTAGCGTCTTGATTGGCAGGCTACTGAAAAACTCGTAAGAATGCTTCGACAGGTCTCAGCATGAACGGATTTTTCCCAACGATTTCTACATCCGATCCGTTCGCCCTGAGCTCAGTCGAAGGGCTCCGAAGAGTTTTCAGCAGCCGCTCGCTTTGCGGCCAGAAAGAAGCCAGACGCTAGACCCTAAACGCTAAACGCGACCAACCAAGGAGCCCGCATGCCCGACTTCAAAGAAATTCTTTACGAAAAGAAACGCGGCGGCGCGTTATTAACGTTAAATCGCCCGGAGGCGATGAACGCGATTAGCCGCACCATGATCGGCGAAATTCACGAGGCGCTTAACGAAGCGGAGAAAGACAACGAAGTGCGCGCCATCGTCATCACCGGGGCTGGCCGGGCGTTTTCCGCCGGCATGGACCAGGGCAACCGCTCCGGCCGCACCCGCGACAAAGTTTGGCCCTACGGCATGGCGCCGGGCGAGCGCGTCTCGGACTTGATCGAGTCCTGGCGCCACGAGCCGCGCGGCTTCATGCGCATGTGGGAGTTCGGCAAGCCGATCATCGGCGCGCTAAACGGCTGGACCATGGGCGCGGGATCGTGGCTGGCGCTTTACACCCACATCACCATCGCCTCCGAAGACGCCGTCTTGTCGCAGCCCGAAGTGCGCCACGGCTCGAACACGAGCTTCATGTGGACGCATTTGGCCGGTTTTAAAAACGCCCTGCGCTACGGCCTGACGGGAGATCACATCGACGCCCAGGAAGCGCTGCGCATCGGGTTGGTCAACAAAGTCGTGCCGCGCGACAAGCTGCTCGACGAATGTTTCTACATCGTCGAGCGCATCGCCCTGGTGCCGCCTGAAACGGTAAAGATCAATCTGGCGATCGCGACGCTGGGCTTGCAGATGATGGGCCTGCGCGACGCGCTGACCTACGACAGCCAGATGTCGGTGCCGGCCCACGTCATGCTGCGCGAAGAATTTCGCCGGCCGCTCGACGAAGCGCGCGCCAAAGAAGGCATCCGAGTTTATTTGCAAAAACGCGACGGCCCGTTTCAACCGGAACCGTTTGGACCGAGAGCGAAGAAAAAGGCAGAAGGATGAAAGCGGAATTATGAAGCGTATGATCCGAAACAATTCCGCCTTCCGCTTTCATAATTCATAATTTCCAAGGAGTCCCCATGGCCACTTACAAAAACCTATTTTATCAGAAACAACGCAAAGGCGTACTGATCACGCTCAACCGACCCAATGTCTTGAACGCGTTGAATGACGAGTTGCTCGATGAATTGGATGCGGCCTTGGCCGAAGCGCGCGAGGACCGCGAGATTCGCGGCGTCGTCTTGACCGGCGCCGGCGGCGCGTTTTCCACCGGCGAAGATATTAGCAACGAGACCCGGCCGATCGCCTGGCCCTACGGCATTCCTGAGAACTCGTCGCTCGGTTTGGAATACGACAAGATGCGCGACGCCGACCGCAAGAGTTTTCTCGAACGGCAGATCGCCCGCTGGGAATATCCCAAGCCGATCATCGGCGCGGTCAGCGGCTGGTGCTTTGGCGCGGCCTCTTGGCTGGCGTTAACCTGCCATCTCACCTATGCGGCCGATGATGCGGTCTTCGGCCAGCCCCAGGTGCGCCATTCGGCGGGCACTGATTTTGTCTGGGTGCTGCTCGCCGGCTTTAAGAATGCCCTGCGCTATTCGCTCACCGGCGACCACATCGATGCCCAGGAAGCGCTGCGCATCGGCCTCGTCAACGGCGTCGTGCCCAAGGCGCAGTTGCTCGACGAATGTTTCAAATACGTCGAGCGCGTCGCGCTGGTGCCGCCCGAAACCGTGAAGATCAACCTGCACATCGCCAACATGGGTTTGGAAATGATGGGCCTGCGCAAAGCCTGGCTATTGAACGCCGAGCTCTCCGCCATGGCGCGCCTCAGCAAAGAAGAAGAGTTCAACGCCAAAATGGAAGAAGCCAAAAAGAAAGGCGGCCTGAAAGCCTTCTTCGAAACCCGCGACGCACCGTTTAAACCGGAGCCGTTTGGACCGAGGGGGAAGAAAGGATGAATTATGAATTATGAAAGCGGAATTGGAAGTTTTCGGACCGGCTTCATAATTCCGCTTTCATACTTCCGCCTTTTTTGATGTTTCCGTTTTCCGCTTTCCGCGTTTCTGTTTTCCAATGCGCGTTAGCGCTTCGTGATCGAGCGCGTCAGCTGCATCCACCTGTCCTCCGCCGCTTCATATTGCGTGCTGTTCATGCCGCGCTCGAGATACTCGCGCTTAAACGAGTACTCTTTCCACGCCACGCCGTAGCGAAACTGCTCCATCAGTTTTTGCCCGTCGGGACCAATGACAAAATCGATGAACAACAGCCCGGCGTGCGGGTGCGGCGCGTTGTTAATCAGCGCCGAGCCGCCGGCATTGGCCACCGCCACGTCGAGCGCCACCCAGTCCACCGGGGCGCCGCGCTCCTTTTTGACGATCACCTGATTTTGAAACACCACCGGCGCGCCGCCGACTTCGCCGGCGGCGATCAAGTCGAGAAAGCCGGCGCTGGACGCTTTGAACAGGCGGACCTCCTGCGCGCGCAAGCGCTTCATATATTCATCGCCTTTGTATTTCAGCATGGTGCCGATGACGCGGCTGGTCGAGCCTTCGGTGGTTACCGCCATCTTGCCTTTAAGCTCGGGCTTCAAAAGGTCTTGAAAACTTTTCGGCACCTCGGCTGGCGGGATCAAGCGTGTGTTGTAGCCGAATCCCATGTAGGCCTCGCGGTCAGTCACCCAAAAAACTCGCCCGCCCTCGGCCTTGCCTTTTGCTTCGTCAGGATACTTGGCCGCCTCGGGGGAGAAATAGGGTTTGAATAAACCGCGGTCGCGCAGAGCCATGAGCAACCCCGGCGTGCTTTCCAACGCGTCCGCCACCGGCCGCCCCGCTTGCGCTTCGTTAATGATCCGCGGCGTCAGATCGTTGCTGCCGCCGCGAAACACGTCGACCTCGATGAAGGGATACTTTCTTCTGAACGCGTCGACCATTTCGCGGTAGACGCCGGAGAGCGAGGTGTACCAAACCACTTTGCCTTCGGCTTTGGCGCCTTCGACCAAGATCTGCTGCCGGTCGGAACCGGTGTAGGCGGCGAGCTCGTCTAAGGTGCGCGGCTTGCGCGCCTGCGCCCATACGACGGACGAAGCGAACACAAACATTACCAACGCGAGACGGAACACTCTCATGGAATTCCTCCGTTTCAACTCGGGAGTTATCACGTTGGGAGTCGGCGAATCAAGCGGGAAATGGCGCACCACGAAGGACACGAAGATCACCAAGCTAGAAAAAGAATTACGATTAAACCATTGCGAACTTCGTGCGCTTCGCCGTGAGGATCCATTCATAGAAACGGATTGACACCCGTGCGCCAATCGGACTATACGGCAATAAGAAATCCCGACGCTTCCCACAGGAGAGCTTTCTATGCTTGGCGGTCATGCAGTGGCGCAGTGTCTGCACAATGAAGGTGTGAAGCATATTTTCAGCGTCCCGGGCGAGAGTTACATTGCCGTGGTCGACGGCATCTACGATCATCCCGACATCAAACTGATCACCAACCGCCAGGAAGGCTGCGCCGCGTTCATGGCCGAAGGCTATGCTAAAGCGACGCGCAATCCCGGCATCTGTCTGGTCACCCGCGGCCCGGGCGCCACCAGCGCCAGCATCGGTGTGCACAGCGCGACCTACGATTCCGCGCCGATGGTCATGTTGGTCGGCCAAGTCGGCCGCAACGCGCGCGGCCGCGAAGCCGGCCAGGAAATGGACTATGAACAAGTCTTCGGCTCGTTTGCCAAGTGGGTCATCGAGATCAACGACCCAAAACAAATTCCGCGCATCATGAGCCGCGCCTTTCATATCGCCCGCACTGGCCGGCCCGGCCCGGTGATCGTCTCGCTGCCGCGCGATGTCACCGAAACCGACACAACCATCGATATGACGCAGCCCCTACCGGAGGTGAAACCCAATCCCGACCCCGCTGTGGTCGAAGCGCTCATCGGCCGCATCAACGCGGCAAAAAAACCGGTGCTGCTGATCGGCTCCGGCACGCAGTACGCGCACGCTTGGAAAGAGGTCATCGATTTTGCCGAAAAATTTCAGTTGCCGGTGCTGACCTCGTACAAGCGGCAAGATGCCTTTCCCAACAATCATCCGAACTACGCCGGCAACATGCTGACCTCCAACAAGCACGCCCAGACCCTCGCCTACGACGAGACCGATCTGCTCATCGTGCTCGGCAGCCGTCTCAGCCAACAGACGACCGCCGGCTTTAAATTTCCGCGCCTCGGCATGCCCTATGTTCACATCGATGCTGCCGAAGAAAACATCGGCCAGAACTCACGGCCAGAAATCGGCATCATCTCCGACAGCAAACAATTCCTACAGGCGGCGCTCAAACATCCGGCGCCGCGCCCCAACGAAAGCCGCGCATCGTGGGTCGCCGAGCATCATGCCGCGCAAAAGCAATACTGCACGCCGAAAGAGCGGCCGACGCCGAAAGTGTCGATGGAACGGGTGATGATGGATATCAAAGCCGCCCAGCCAGCCGACATGATCACGACAACGGACGCCGGCAGCTTCGGCCAATGGCAGCAGCGCTATTTTGAGTTTGACCATCCTAACTCGTACATCTCGCCGTCGCTGGGCTGCATGGGACCTGGCGTGCCGTCGGCCGTCGCGGCCAAGCTCGCCTACCCCAATCGCACGGTGGTTGCGCATGTCGGCGACGGCGGCTTTCTCATGACCGGCCAAGAGATGGCAACCTCGAAGCAATACAACGCGCCGATCATTACGATCGTCTACAACAACGAAGGCTACAACTCGATCCGCATGCACCAGGAAGCGCAATACCCGGGCCGGCGCATCGGCGTGGCGCTGCAAAATCCCGATTTCGCCCTGATGGGCGAATCCTACGGTGCTCTCGGTTTGAAAGTCAGCAAAGATGAAGAGTTCATGTCGGCATTCAAGAAAGCCTTGGCGGCCGGCCGCTCAGCGTTGATCGAAGTGCAGACGGACTATGAATATGTCACGCCCAATGCGACGTTGACGGAGCTACGCGGCAAACCGCTGGCGGGAGAGTAAGAAAGCGTGAGGAGCAAGGGGTTAGGAGTGAGGCGTGCCGCCCCGCTCCGCCCCATCGCACAACACATGATGCGTAGTATCGGAAGATTTTCTGGAAGTAAGAGGTGAATAGTTCTCACCACGAAAGCACGAAGGACGCGAAGATCGGAGAAAGACAAAACATGGACGGGCGCGAAACCCTTTCAAGTTTCTATTTTTGACTTCGTGATCATGAATCACTTCGTGGTGAATTAACCGCGTTGAAAAAGGAGGCCCCGA
Source organism: Deltaproteobacteria bacterium (assembly GCA_016874755.1). Lineage (NCBI taxonomy): Bacteria > Pseudomonadati > Myxococcota > Myxococcia > Deltaproteobacteria bacterium. The sequence continues at coordinate 32,498 of VGTH01000028.1, forward strand.
ACAATGAAAACTCTCAACTTCATCCTGTTGGCTGTCTTGCTCTTCCCAGGCAGCGTCTGGCCCCAGGCGCGCAAGTCCGTCGACGAGCTGGTTAGCTACATGGGCGCCGACCGCGAGCAGATGCTCTATGCCGGCGCCAAGGCGGAGGGCAAAGTGGTTTGGTACACATCTTTGGCCGGCGGCTCCTACAAAGCGCTGGTGACCGCTTTCGAGAAAAAATATCCGGGTGTCAACGTCGATGCCTTCCGTGCCTCAGGGAGCGATCTCACCGTGAAGCTCGAAGAAGAGGCCAAGGCCCGGCGCAACATCGCCGACACCATTGAAACCACCGAGGGCAACCTCATGTTCATGCGCGACGGCAAGCTGCTCCGGCCTTACAACTCGCCTCATCTCAAGTCCTATCCGGAAGACGCCAGGGAGCCGGCCGGCAAAGGGCTCATCTATTGGGCGCTCGCGCGCGAGTCGTACATCGGCTTCATGTACAACAAGAGCCTGGTGCTCAAGAGCGGCGCGCCGAAGAGCTTCGACGTGCTGATGAATCCCGAACTGAAGGGCCGGATGGGTATCAGCATCGGCGAGACCAGCGACAAAGTGATCGGCGCGATGATCCGCACCAAAGGCGAAGAGTTCGTCAACAAGCTCAAGGCGCAGGAGATCAAGCTCTACTCGATCGACGCGCCGGCGCTGGTCAACGTCATAGCCTCCGGCGAGATCGTCGCCTCGCCGGCGATATTCCAAACTCATACGCTGCTCGCGGCATCGAAGGGCGCTCCATTGGAATGGGTGCCGATGGAGATCGTGCCAACCAACGTCGGCAGCGCGGCGCTGGCGGCCAACCCGCCCCATCCGCACGGCGCGCTCTTGATGGCCGATTTTCTGCTCAGTCCCGACGGCCAAGCGATCCTGGAAAAATTCTACTATGGCAGCGCAACCAGGGATCAAGGATTCAAAAAGTGGCGCCCGGAGCGCGGCCTCGCCGTCGACAAGTACGAAAAGGATCTGCTGCATTGGGAGAAGCTGTTAAAAGTGATCACAAGAAAATAATTGGAGTGATGGAGGTGGAGTAATGGTTTGCCGACCCAACACTCCAGCACTCCAATACTCCATCCCCCCACTTTCTAGGAGGCAACCATGACCAACCTACGCATCATCGACGCCGACGGCCACGTCCAGGAGCGCGATGCCAACTGGCAAGAGCTCTTGCCCGCCTCCCTGCGAAAACATGCGCCGAGCATGGTGCAGTGCGCCGATGGGCGCACGCATTTATTGCTCGAAGGGAAAATCTGGGCCAAGCCGAGCGGCAAGGGCTGCGGCATCGGCACCGCGCCGATCACGCGCAAGCCGCGCACCACCACCGGCATGTGGGACCCGGTGCAGCGTATCAAAGACATGGACATGGAAGGCATCGACACCGCGGTCAACTTCGGCACCACGGTGTTTTTGAGCCTGCCGTTTCTCGAAAACAACGATCTGGCTTGCGCGGTCGCGCACGGCTACAACACCTGGCTGCACCAATACTCGCAACACAATCCCAAACGCTTGAAAGGCGTTGCGCTGGTCGCGCAACAAGAACCGCTCGAAGCGGCCAAAGAACTTGAACGCTGCGTCAAAGAACTCGGCTTTGTCGCCGTCGCAGTCGCGGGCCATTCCGCCGGACGAAATCTCGATCACCCCGATCTCTATCCCTTCTACGCCAAAGCCCAAGAGCTCGGCGTGCCGGTGTGCTGCCACGTCGGCTCCGGCCGACCGGCGGCAGCCGCGGAGCGATTCGACAACCCCTATTTCGTCCACGCGACGACCCATGCCTTCGAGCAGATGATCGGCGTCATGTGCATCGTCGGCGGCGGCATTCTCGAAAAATTTCCCAAGCTGAAAATCGCCTTCTTAGAAGCCGGCGCCGGCTGGGTGCCCTACTGGATGGAACGATTGGACGAGCATTACGAGTACATGTCTCCTGCCGTGCCACTGATGAAAAAAGAGCCGAGCGAATACATGAAGAGCGAGCAGGTTTGGTATTCGTTCGAGCCCGATGAACACACGCTCAATTTCGTCATGGACTACGTCGGCGAAGACCGGTTCGTCTTCGCGTCGGATTACAATCACGGCGACAGCAAATTTCCCAATACCGTTAAGTCAGTTACCGAGCGCAAGAATTTGACCGAGGCGCAGTTGCGCAAGTTGATGTGCGACAACGCGGCAAGGCTGTATAACATCTGAATAGGCAACAGGCGCGAGGCAACAGTTTCGAACGGTTTCGGCGAAATCTGGAGTAGCGCGATGGCCATCTTAAGCATCATCAAAGCTCGCATCGTCGTTTTGACCGCATGGACTGTTGCCTGCTGCCTGTTGCCTGTTGCCTCTTCAGCGCAGCTGAAGAAAATCCGCTGGGGCGTGACCTCCATTTCGGCCTCCCAGTGGATTCCCTGGATCGCCAAGGACGCGCGCATCTATGACAAGCACGGTCTGGAGGTGGAGCTGATCTTGCTGCGCGGCTCGGGGCAGTCCTCGCAAGCAATCCTCGGCGGCAGCATCTTCGCCGCGCCGGTAGCGCTGCCGACGGTGATCAACGCGGTTCTGGGCGGCGCCGATCTAGTCAACGTGGCCCACCCCGTGCCTGGCGTGCAGAGCAAGCTCCTGGTCAAGCCGGAGATCAAGCGGCCGGAGGACTTGCGCGGCAAAAGAATCGCCGTGTCGACGCTCGGCTCGCTCGGCGATTTTCTCAACCGCTATATCCTCCGCAAGCACGGCATGGAACCCGGCCGAGACGTGATCATGTTTGCCGTGGGCAACACGCCCGAGCGGATCCAGGCCCTGATTTCGGGCAATGTCGAGGCCGCCGATCTTTCCTATCCTGCCGACGTGCAAGCCGAGCGATTGGGCTTCAGAGTTTTGTGGAACGCCAGGAACGAGGTCACCTACCCATCCATGTCGGTGGTGACGCGCCGCAAGCTTATCACCGAAGACCGCGACACCGTCATGCGCATGGTCAAGGCGCACGTGGAGGCGATCCATTTTCTCAAGACGAACAAAAAGCCGAGCATGAAGATTCTCGGCAAATATCTCAAAACGACGGAGCGGGAGCTGCTCGAAGGCTCCTATGAGATCTATCGCAGCGATTTCATCTCGGTGCCCTACCCGATCACCCACGGACTGCAGGCGACTTACGAATACGTCGCCACCCAGCGCCCGGAGGTGTGGAAGCACAAACCCGAGGCATTCGTGGATGCGAGCTTTATCGCCGAGTTGGAGAAAAGCGGATTTATCAGGAATCTCACCGCGGCGCGGTGAGATTCAGCAGGATCTTCGCGCCCTGCTCGTAGCGCTTCGCGCTACTTCGCCGTCTTCACCACCGCCAGCACCGCGTTGCCGCAGCCGAGATATTCCAAACTGTCAAAGCTCATTATCTTTGCCATCGCGATGCCGCGGCCGTGGCTGTCGAAGGCGCGCTCGGGGGCAATTTCGAGGAATCGCTGCCATTGGAATCCCTGACCTTGATCGCGGATCAGAAAACTCACTTCAGCGGAGCTGCGCTCGAACTCAACCGCGACTCTCTTGTTGGCGTTTTCCGGCAGCGTCAGACGGCGATTGACCTCGTCTTCCCACTCGCCGCGCGCGTTTAGCGCCGACTTTTCTTCATAGGTGATGCCGAGGTTGCCATGCTCGACGGCGTTGATAAACAGCTCCCCCAGCCCGATGGCCAGCTGTTCGCCATCATCGATCACGTTGGCCAGACTTGCCGCCAAATCGCGCGCTTGCGCCAATGTGGCAAAGGAAAAACTGCCTTTGTCGAGATATCGCAGCCAGTGCACCGGAATCGCCGCCGCATCGCGGACTCTACGGTGGCGCCGGTAGTCGGCCACGGCGGCTCTGACGACTTCGATGGCCGCTTTGTATTCAAACGGCTTCGCCAAATAGTAATAGGCGCCGGCCTGCAAGCCTTCTTCTATTTCTACTTTGGCGGCACAGGCGGTCTGCAAGATCACCGGCACTTGCGCCAGCTGTCGGTGCGCTTTCATGCGCGCCAACACTTCCATGCCATCGAGGTCCGGCATCATCCGGTCGAGCAGCACCGCTTCGAACTTCTTCGGCTCCGCCTCCAAGAACGCCAAGGCGTCGGTGCCGTTTTCCGCGGTGACATAGTCGTAGCCGGCCTCTTCCAAGGCTTCGGTCAGGATCAACAAATTCAGCGGCTCGTCATCAACAGCTAGAACACATCCCTGACTCATAGCTCTCTTCCTGCCCCCTGCGCGCCGCTCGCACGCGAAAACCTGGCACCGTGCTCCCGCGCTTGCCGCGGCAATTTAATGGCAAACGTCACACCCGCTTGCGGATTGTTCCTGACGTCGATGGTGCCGCAGTGTCCGTTCATGATCTCGCGGCAGATCGCCAGGCCCAGTCCCGTGCCGCCGGCTTTCGACTTCGTCTTGCTCGATTGCACGAACTTGTCGAAAACGGCTTCCAGCTCCGTTTCGGGAATGCCGCAGCCTTGGTCCGAAATCTCGATAGCCAACGCGTCGCATTTTTCCGTATCCGTTGCCCGGCGTCCGACCGGCAGTTCACCATCACGTAGAGCGATGTGTATCTTGCCGCCGTTCGGCGAAAACTTAAACGCGTTGGACACGACGTTGCGAATCACTTGGTGCATCGCGCCGCAATCACACCAACCCCGGGTGTTATCGGAGATTGTCTCAACCGCAATCTCGATATTTCGCTCGGCAACCAGTTGCGAGAACTCTTGAGATACGGCGTCGACCACTTCACGCAAATCATTTTCTGCCATGTCGAATTTGGCGCTGCCCGCTTCCAGCTTGGAAAGATCGAGCAAATTGTTGAGCAACGCCAACAACCGGCTCCCGCCGGTCGCAATGTTGGAAAAGTAGCCGCGCAACTTCTCCGGGGTCATGGTCAGCGCCACGTCTTCGCCGCGTTTGGCAAAGCTCAAGATCGCATGCATCGGCGTGCGCAGCTCGTGCGACATGTTAGCAAGAAATTGGGTCTTGGCGCGGTCCGCCGCTTCGGCCGCCTCTTTGGCAAGCCGCAAGTCAAGCGTTTGCTCCGCGACTAACTCCTCAAGGTGGTTGCGATGTTTGCGCAATTCCTTTTCGGCAAGTTTACGCTCGGTGATGTCCTGCAAAAACGCCGTAAAGTAGGGTTCGCCATCGACTTCGAACGCTGTGACGGCGAATTCAGCGGGAAACTCCTCACCGCTGCGGCGCAGCGCCGGTAACTCTACCCGACGTCCGATGACCCGCGCTTGGCGCGACTCCAGGTACCGTCGCAGGCCCTTTTCGTGCTCTTCGCGCAGGCGCTGTGGGATGATCATCTCCGACAACTTGCGTCCATATGCGTCAGCGGCGCTCCAGCCAAAGATCTCTTCCGCCCGCCCGTTCCAACCGGTTACATCACCGGCGCCGTCGATCGAGATCACTGCGTCAAACGCCGTATCAATGATTCGGCGATGCCGCTCTTCGCTTTCACGCAACGCTGTTTCCGCCGTTTTCATCGCGGTGACATCCATGTACGTACCGAGCACACCGTAGATTTCTCCATCCGGTTGGCGCAATGGAACTTTGCAGGTGCTTAGCCAACGCGTGCTTCCATCTGGCAAAGTAAGCGGCTCGAGAATATTCATCTCTTGTACGCCCGATTCCATCACCCGACGGTCGCAGGCTTGGAAAAAGTCGGCCTGCTTGCCCTTCCAGGGCATCTCTTGATCGGTTTTGCCAATCAAATCTAACGGGCCGAGATCGCGCATCAACGACGCGTTGGCGCCGAGAAATTTCCCTTCACGGTCTTTCCAGAACACACGCTGCGGCAAGATATCCAGCACGGTGCGGAGAAACTCGCGCGACTCGCGCAGCTCCAGCGCTGCTTGCTTGCGTTGCGTAATATCCTGCGCCACACCGATGATCATCTCCGGCGTGCCGTTCTCGGACACTACTCGGTTGAGCATCACGTCGACCCAAACGACGTGGCCGTCCTTGTGAATGAACCGTTTCTCTACGTGAAAGCCGCCGCCCTCGGGCCCTGCCAACTTGACGAATTCTGCGTAATTGCAGGCTCGATCCTCCGGATGGGTAATGTCGTCCCAACTCAATTGGTAAAGCTCCTCGGCCGAGTAACCAACCATCTCGCAAAATTTCGGATTTACTCGTGCCATGCAACCTGTGCCGGCAAACGACTGACTCAGGCCGACACTGGCGGAGTCGAAGAAAACACGGAAGCGCTGCTCGCTTTCAGATAAAGCTCCCAGCATCTTCTGCCTCTCCGTGACGTCGCGTACCAAGGTGAGGAAACAATCGCGCCCGCCGATTTCCACTCGCGTAACACGCGCCTCGGCGGGATAACGAGTTCCATCCTTGCGCAGGTTGTAGCCTTCACGCGTAATTGTTTGGCCAGGCTTGAGTGAGTGCCAGTGACTTAACATCTCATCTTTTGTACGGCCGCTCAAAAACTCCCAGCAGTACAGTTTGAGCAACTCTTCGCGGCCATAGCCGAGAACATCGATCAAGCGTTGATTGACGTCGATGATTCGCCCTTCCTCGTCAAAAAGAGCGACGAGATCGCCGGCTTGATCGACAACGGTTCGAAACTTGACTTCGCTCGCGCGCAGCGCGGCTCCGGTGGCTTTTCTCTCGGAGATATCTATGGCGTAGGTGACTCGCGAAGCTGGCCGGCCTTTTTCGTCTCTGACCAGCGTCATTTCGAAAAGCACTGGGAAGCGCGAGCCGTCCTTGCGCAAGTGCTCGAGCTCGAAAACCACATGGTCCTTATCTTCGAGCCGCTGTATTACTTCTTTCATTTCTTCGTGCCGGTCGGTTGGAATGAGCGTCGCAAAAGGCTTTCCGATTAACTCATCCACCGTGTAGCCACGCTGGCGCGCAAAGGCGGGATTGACACGAGTCAATGTGTTCGTCCTCACATCGCTCATCGACATCCCGAAAGCCGCCGTTTCGAAAATATGGGCCCACTGCTGCGCAACTTTCTCGGCCTGTTTTCGTGTCGTAATCTCTTGCGCAAAGCCCTGCCAGAGAATGCTGCCATCGCCTTCTGGTTCGGGGACGGCGGCCGCTTCAATCCAAATCTCTCCTTTGGTCGGGTGTTGAATGCGCCATTGCGCTACCGCCGACCGCAGTGTGCGCGCCGAAACTTCAATAGCTTCGTAGACTCGCGGCAAGTCATCGGGGTGCATGGTTTGGAAAAACGCCGTGGCATCTTGAGCGAGATCGTCGCTGGACAATAACGGAAAATACTCTTTGAAGAGCGCACCGGTGTAGGGCAAACTCGTCGCGCCATCCGGGGCGCGGCGAAACGAAAAAACCACGCCGGGCATGGCGTCGGCAATTTTTTCACCCTCGCGTCAGCTTCAAGCCTCACGCGCAGCGCTTCTTCTTGCCACTTCTGCCGGTCGATCTCGATGTTGGTGCCGAACCATTTGACGATCTTGCTGTGGCCGTCGCGCTGTGGCGTGGCCCGGCTCTTGAACCAGCGGTAAAATCCGTCCGCGCCGCGGATGCGAAATTCGCCGTCGAAGATCTCCTCGTTTTCGAGCGCGCACCGCCAGCCTGCGCGCAAAGCCTCCAGGTCTTCGGGATGAACGAGTTTTTGCCAACCCCAGCCGACCTGTTTTTCTGCCGGTAGACCGGTGTGCGCGACCCACTGCGGACTGACATAGTCGCAGCGACCATCCGGCGCGGCCGTCCAGACGAGCAACGGCAGCGCCTCGACGAGCTCACGAAAATGATTTTCGTTAAGCACGGCACGCACCTGTAGCGGTTTGTCTAGCACCCATCACACGTTTCATCGGTTGGGATGAAAACGACTTAAGATGTCATTGTAAAACGAAGGATGTCTAAAAACTGACGCGGCAATGTCGCCTAGTTTTTGACACCGAGGAAACCGGCGCGCACTAACTAAAGCCTTATGTCGATGTTGTCGACTGTTCTACATGAAGGAACAAAAATGCTCTTGATCGAGGTGAGTTATGCCAGATGGCGCCCTCAAAGCACTCGTCATTGACGACAGCCCCACCGATCAGTTGGCGCTTTCACAACTTTTGACGGACAAGCTCGGTTTTGCCGTCGAAACAGCCGACGATGGTATGGCAGGGCTCGATCGGCTTTCGTCGCAATCTTTCGATCTGGTTTTTCTCGATCTCACGATGCCGGTCATGAGCGGCGTCGAAGTGCTTTCGGAGATCCGCGTTTGGTCCGAACCGCGGAGCTACCGGGGGTCGTCATCTCCGGCAACACCGATCGCGCCACCGTGAAGTCGCTTTTGGAATTGAAAATTTCCGACTACGTCATCAAACCCTTCAACGCCGACACGCTCACCAAACGGCTCGAACCAACACTTAGCCGATTTCATCGCGCCGCGCCTGCACCCAACAGTTTAGATATGCCCAGTGAGAACGCCGCACTTGCCAGCCACAAACCAGTCGCTCTAGTTGCCGGCGGCGACGCCAATTTTCGCCACTTCTTTGTTTCGGCGGCGAGTGATCTCTTCAATGTCGTCGAAGCTGTCAACGGCGCCAAAGCGCTTGCGGCGGTTTTGCGGCAAACTGTACACGCCGGGCATCCCCACGGCTACCGAACAAGGCGAAGAAGTGCGCGGCGGTTCAGCGGAACGGTTAGCGTTATATGCCGGCGACGACATCGAGTTTGTCGTCAGCCTTGAGAGAAGACAGCTCGGCCAGTCTTAAACATTGCCATGGCGACCGAACAGGAGATCACGGGCAAGATCCAAGAGTGGGTCCGCAACTGCGGCGAAAACTTCGCCACAAAGCTGATCGCCACCTATGTGCGCGATGCCAGCAAGCGACTCGCCGACATCCACCAAGCGCACGCCAGCGGCGATCGAGCTCTGCTCACGAGATCGGCCCACACGATGAAGTCGAGCAGCGGCCAGGTAGGGGCCATGGCGGTTTCAGAGTCAGCCAAGACCATCGAGTTGGCGTCGCGCGCGGCAAAGTTTGAGGAGGCTGGCGCAGTGTTGCCGGCGCTGGACGCAGAGTTTGCCGTCGCGAAAAAAGTCCTCGAGGCGATCGGCGCTAGTCCGTCGGCCTAGTGCCTTTGCACTCCGGAAAATTTGAGCAGCCCCAAAACTGTGAGCCGGCGTGCGAGCCTTGGCGCGCTGTGCGCAAGGCCATGGGCTTTGCGCATTGTGGGCAGTTGGGTGCGAGTCGACCTGACGGATCAGTCGCATCCGACCGATCCGACGGATTTTTGCTCTTCGCCCGTTCAGCTCGCCGCGCTGCGGCGAGCTGCTAGAGGTTGCCGCGGCGCGGCTCCCTTCGGCGATATTCTGCCGGCCGCTGCGCGCGGCCTGCACCATCTGGTCGTGGGTGCGCGAGCGCTTGGAAACAAAACGCTCGCAGAAAGAGACGGTCCCGTCATACACGACCGTGGTCACCTGCAAGCTGCGCAACTCGCGGTAACCACCGCTAGGTCGGAGTCTCCGTGAAGATCCGACCGATCGGTCGGATCCGTCGGATCCGTCAGATTCTTTTGTTCTCAAAGCGCATCACTTGATCGCCTCTTGCGCCTGAAGTTCCGCAATCTGTTCTTTACTCAGCCCCAAGATCTTGCCGAACACCTCGTCGTTGTTAGCGCCGATCCACGGCGCCGGCCGCGCTGCGTCCGCTTTTGACAGCGACGGTAGCGCCGGCAAGCCATGATGGGTGATCTTGCCCCAGGGCTGCGCCTCGGTCTCGACAATGTGGCCGCGCGCGCGCAGGTGAATGTCGTGAAACAAATCTTCGCCAGAAGATGGCACGCCGGCCGCGGTGCCAGCCTCCTGCAGCAAACGAAAGGCTTGCTTGGGCGTGTTCTTGCGCGTCCACTCGGAAAGTTTTTTGTCGAGGTCGTCTCTATGTTGCTTGCGCCCTTCTTTCGTGGCGAACTTCGCGTCCGCCGCCCAGCTCCCCACCAGCCCCGCCATCGCGCGCCACTCTTCGTCACTGGCGCAGGCGATGATGATCCAGTTATCTTCACCCGCGCAGGGATAGACGCCGTAGGGCGCGTAGCACTCGCCAAGAATTTCCCGGTAGCCCATGGCGTCCCACTCGTTGCCGTTGACGGTGTAATCGAGAATCGCCGGTCCCATCATCGCGCCCTGGGCTTCGAGCATGCCGCCTTCGATGAACTGACCTTGGCCGGTGCGGGCTTTGTATTCCAACGCAGCGAGCACACCCATCGCCATGGTCACCGACCCGACGCGGTCGGGCCAGGCGATTTTGCAGCGGGTTTCCATCGGCGAATCGGGATAGCCCCAGAGGCGCATGATCCCCGTATAGGCGAGGAGCTGCCAGCCCCAGGCAACCCAAGATTTGAGCGGCCCAGTAAGTCCCCAGCCGGGCATGACGGCTTGGACAATGCCAGGATTGATCTTTTGCAGCACGTCGAAGCTGAAACCGAGCCGCTCGACAACACCGGAGCTAAAATTATCGACCACCACATCCGACTTGGCGACCATCTGTTTGAACAGCTCTTTACCCTGCGGATTGCGCAAGTTGAGCGTGCAGCCAAGTTTGCCGCGGTTCATGCAGGCGTGCACCGCCGCTTCACGTTCTTTACTAGGGATCGTGCCGGTCTCGATCTTCAAGATCTCCATGCCGTAGTAGGCGAGCAGTTCCGTACCCAACGGTCCAGCGTACTGCTGAGTAAGATCGGCCATGCGCAAACCTTGCAACATGGGTTCCCGATCACGAGCACGCTCACGAGTCACGGCGGGTTTGAATGTCGCATTTGCAAGCTCGGCAAGAATCTCCTTGCGATGCTGATCGAGCAGCGGCGCCGGGCGGCGCACGCGCATGGGCGTCAGTGACAGGCGCATGGGCGCGCCCGGTGCTTTGTATTTGCCGATCACCGGATGATCGATTTCCTGCAGCCACTGGCGCTCGCGATTCTGCTCGCAGTTGACGAACTGGCCGATGGTGTTGAGCGGCGCGGCGGCGAGATGGCGCGCCTGCGCCTGGTTAGCGAAATCATCGGCGTCAAACTGGCCGATGAATTCGGCAAAAGCCTTGGCGACCTCTGCGGAATGTTGATCTCGGTAACGTGGGTTTTCCCACTCCGGCCCGGCGAGACACTTGTCGGTCATCCAGTTTTGCGCGAACTCCTTCCACATATGCGGCATGTTGGTGGTGAAGTGGACGTAGCGCCCGTCCCTGCAGCGATAGATATTCGTCCCCGCGCCACCGTAGGCCTTGCCCCCGGGCCGTCGCTCGAAGCGGTTCTCGCGCGTGTAGCGCGCCACGCTGCTGCTGTTGCAAAACGTCAGCGCCTCTTGCAGCGACATGTCGATGCGCTGCCCGGCACCAGTCTCGCGCGCGTGGCGCACGCCGGCGAGCGACAACATCGCCGCCATGGTGCCGGCCATTTGATAGGCAAGATGACTCGGCGCCGTGCATTGGCCCTTGTTATCGTCGCCCTGACCGAAGAGAAACCCACCAGTCGCGTTGGCGATGGCATCGCTGCCCTTGTAATGGCGATAGGGCCCAGTGCGGCCAAACGGCGTGATCGACACGATCACCAGATGGGGAAAGTCGTTACGAAACTTCTCATCGCTAAAGCCATGTTTTTCCAACCCACCGAGCGGCGTCGCTTCGATCAACAACTGCGCGGACTGCAATAGTTTGACCAACACCTCGCGGTCCGAGCCATTGGCCAAATCAAGCGCGATGCTGCGCTTGTTGGTGTTGGCGTGCATGAACGTCAGGCTGCGCTCGCGATCGACGATGTTGCCGGCAAACGGCGCCAAGAGGCGACTGGGATCACCGGTAGGCGGCTCGACTTTGATGACGTCGGCGCCCAGATCGGCCAACTGCCGCGCTGCATAGGACGCCGGAATATCGCCCAGCTCGATTACGCGCAGATGACCGAGCGCGCTGTCTGTGTTGTTAGGTTCTGCCACAAATCACCTGTGTGCTGTGTGAAAAAACTCATTCACAACGAAGGCACGAAGATCACGAAGAGGAAAACCCTTTTCCGAACTTCGTGTCCTTCGTGCCTTCGTGGTGCAAAAATCTTTTTCTACTTGCTTAGATCCACGACGACGCGCCCGCGGACGGCGCCTTTCAAAATCTCATCGATCTTCGGATTCAACCCGTCGAGCGAAACTTCCGTGACAATCTTCGACAGATCGATGCTCCACTCACCCGCCAATTTGTTCCACGCCATCTGGCGCGCGCGCATGGGGATTTCCACCGAGTCGACGCCGAGCAGACTGACGCCGCGGAGAATAAAGGGAAAGACGTTGATGTTGAGCTCGTGCGACATGGCGTTGCCGCAGGCCGCCACCGAGCCGCCGTATTTGGTCGTTTTCAACGCGGTCGCGAGAATATTGCCGCCGACGGTGTCGACGACGCCGGCCCAGCGCGGCTTCTGCAGCGGCCGCCCGGAAGTGTCGTTGGCTTCCTCGCGGGAAATGATCGTGGTCGCGCCCAGTCCTTTGAGGAAATCGCCTTCGCTGCCTTTGCCGGTCGCCGCGACGACGTTAAAGCCCAACTTCGCAAGCATCGCCACGGCGATGCAGCCGACGCCGCCGGTGGCGCCGGTCACCAACACTTCGCCCGAGTCTTTGGTCAGGCCGCTCGCCATGAGCCGAATGATACACAGCGCCGCGGTCAAACCGGCGGTGCCGTAGCCCATGCTGTCTTTTAGCGACAAATCTTTCGGCAGCTTGGCGGCCCACAGCGCCGGCACGCTCACGTACTGACCGAAACCGCCGGAGGTGTTCATGCCGAAGTCGAAACCGGTCACCGTCACTTCGTCGCCGGCGTTGAACAGCCGCGTCGTCGAGTCCGCCACCACACCGGCGGCATCGATGCCAGGTGTGTGCGGGTATTTGCGCGTCACGCCTTTGTTGCCGGTGGCCGACAAAGCATCTTTGTAATTCAACGAAGAGTATTTCACCTCGATGATCAGTTCGCCGGCGGGCAAATCGTTCAATGCCTTTTGTTTAATCTCGCGCGGAAAGGTTTTTTCTGCGGTCTCGGAAACCACCATCGCTTTAAAGGTCTGCGGTAAAGCCATGCTTTGACTCCTAATTTTCGAATGAGTTAGCGCACAGTCAGCGACTATCGGATGTAACTCGAAACTGCAAGGGCTTGAGTGGCTTGCAATAGAGACGGCATTCGGGGCAAATAAAAGATGGAGGAGACACTTTCATGGCACAAGCAAAAACCGGCGGACTGGAAGGCATCATCGCGGGCAGCACAGCCATCGCCACGGTCGAAAAGGAAGGCAAAGGACTTTACTATCGCGGCTACTCGATCAACGACTTGGCAGAGCATTCGACTTTTGAAGAAGTCGCCTATCTACTGCTTTACAATCGCTTGCCATCGCAAGACGATCTCAACAGCTACAAGGCTGCGCTGAAATCCTACCGCGGTCTGCCGCCGCAATTGAAAACCGTGCTCGAACAAATTCCGGCGAGCACCCATCCGATGGACGTCATGCGCACCGGTTGCTCGATGCTCGGCACCTTGGAACCGGAAGATCCCGGCAGAAATCAGATCGCCGTGGCCAATCGGTTAACCGGCATTTTCAGCTCGATGTTGCTCTATTGGCACCACTTCGCGACCACGGGCAAGCGCATCGAAACTCAAACCGAAGACGACAGCACCGCCGGCCACTTCCTGCACCTGCTGCATCAGAAAGAACCCGAAGAGTTGCCGCGGCGCGCCATGGACGTTTCGCTGATTCTCTATGCCGAGCATGAGTTCAACGCCTCAACGTTTACCTGCCGCACCATCGCGTCGACGCTGCCGGAGTTTTATTCGGCGATCACCGGCGGCATCGGCGCACTGCGCGGCCCGCTCCACGGCGGCGCCAACGAAGCGGCGATGGAGCTGATCGAACAGTTCGAAACCCCCGACGAAGCGGAAAAAGGCTTGCGCAAAATGCTCGCCGAGAAAAAGTTGATCATGGGCTTCGGCCATCGGGTGTACAAAATTTCCGACCCAAGATCGGACGTAATCAAGGGATGGGCGAAAAAACTTGCCGACTACAAAGGCGACAAGAAACTCTACCCGGTCTCCGAGCGCATCGAGCAGCTCATGCGCAGCGAAAAGAAGATGTTTCCCAATTTGGATTTCTACAGCGCCAGCGCCTACCACTTCATGGGCGTCCCAACCAACATGTTTACGCCGCTGTTCGTAGTCTCGCGCATCACCGGCTGGGCGGCGCATGTTTTCGAGCAACGGGCGGACAACCGTTTGATTCGACCCAATGCCGACTATACCGGACCCGAGCCGCGGCCGTTCACGGCGATCAACAAGCGCTAACGATTCCTTCGTAGAGGCACGGCATGCCGTGCCTCTACACCCAACAAATCATGAGCACCGCAATCTCCAACATCCGTCCCGAGCCCGACAAGATCCTCGTCGACCTCGCCGAGTACGCGCTCAATTATCGATCAACCAGCCGCGCAGCCATCGATACCGCGCGCTATAATTTAATCGACACGCTGGGCTGCGGTCTCCTCGCATTGAATTATCGTGAGTGCGCCAAGCTCCTCGGCCCCGTCGTGCCCGGCGCGGTCTTGGCCAACGGCGCCCGCGTGCCCGGCACCGAGTGGCAGCTCGATCCGGTACAGGCGGCGTTCAACATCGGCGCGATGATCCGCTGGCTCGATTTCAACGACACCTGGCTGGCCGCCGAGTGGGGCCATCCGTCCGACAATCTGGGTGGCATCCTTGCGCTCGCGGATTATCTCGCGCGCACGACGCAAAAATCGTTCACGGTCGACGACGTGCTCCAGGCGATGATCAAGGCGCACGAGATTCAGGGCATCCTGGCGCTGGAAAACAGCTACAACCGCGTTGGACTCGATCACGTATTACTTGTGCGGGTCGCAACAACCGCCGTTGCCACCGCCATGCTTGGCGGCAGCCAAGAACAAATCATCAACGCGCTCTCGAACGCTTGGACCGACGGCGGCGCGCTGCGCGTCTACCGCCACGCGCCGAACACTGGCTCGCGGAAATCCTGGGCTGCCGGCGACGCCACCAGCCGCGGCGTGCGTTTGGCTCTGATGGCACTGCAGGGGGAGATGGGCTACCCATCGGTGCTGACAGCGAAGACCTGGGGCTATTATGATGTCTTGTTCAAAAATAGGCCGTTCACCCTCGGCCGGCCGCTCGGTTCGTATGTCATGGAGAACGTGCTGTTTAAGATTTCATTTCCGGCCGAGTTTCACGCGCAAACCGCCGTGGAATGCGCCATTCAACTCTATCCGAAAGTGAAAGACCGCCTCGACGCCATCGATAAAGTGACTATCACGACCCAGGAGTCAGCGATCCGCATCATCGACAAATCCGGCCCGCTGCATAACCCGGCCGATCGCGACCATTGCATTCAATACATGACCGCCATCGGCCTCATCTTTGGCGAGCTGACCGCGGACCACTACGAAAACAAGATCGCCCAGGACCCGCGCGTCGATCGACTTCGCGCGCTCATGACCTGCGTCGAAGACCCGCGCTACACGAAAGAGTATTTAGACGCCGACAAGCGCTCCATCGCCAACGCCGTGCAAGTCTTCTTCAAAGACGGCAGCAGCACCGACAAAGTCGCAGTGGAATATCCCATCGGCCATCGCCGCCGCCGCGCCGAAGGCATGCCGCTGCTGGTGAAGAAATTCGAAGAAAACCTGGCGTCGCGTTTCAAAGCGCCGCAGTGCAAAGCGATCTTAGATTTGTGCAACGATGCGGCGCGGCTCGATGCGACCAGTGTAGACAAATTTACAGATATGTTAGCGTCTAGGGTCTAGAGTCTAGCGTTTGGTGTTGTCCGGAAACCCTAGACGCGAGACCCCAGACGTTAGACGCCCAACGGAGACCCCATGACCCCGCGCCAAACTCTGAAACAATTATTCAAGCGCAATAAATTATTAGTCGCCCCCGGCTGCTTCGACGGCATGTCGGCGCGGCTCGTGCAAGAAGCCGGCTACGAAGCCGCGTATCTCAGCGGCGGCGCGGTGGCGCGCAGCATGGGCATTCCCGATATCGGGCTCGTCACCATGTCGGAAAACATCGAGCGCGCCGCGCAGGTGACTTCGGTGGTGAAGATTCCAATCATCGCCGACGCCGACACCGGCTACGGCAACGCGGTCAATCTCGTTCGCACGGTGCGCGAGTTCGAGCGCGCCGGCGTGGCGGCGATCCACATCGAAGATCAGATCACGCCCAAGCGCTGCGGGCACCTGGACGGCAAAGAAGTGATTCCGCTCGCTGAGATGGAAAACAAACTGCAAGCCGCACTGGCGGCACGCACCGATCCCGATTTCTGCATCATCGGCCGCACCGACGCGCGCGGCCCCAACGGCTTCGAAGACGCGATCAAACGCGCCAACGCGTTTGCCAAGCTCGGCGTCGACGCGATTTTCGTCGAAGCGCCGCAGACCGAAGAAGAGCTGGCGGAGATACCGCGCCGCGTGCCCAACGTGCCGTTGTTAGTGAACGTCTTCAAAGGCGGCAAGACGCCGATGCTGCCGGTGGAGCGCCTAGAAAAGATCGGCTATCGCATCGCCATCTACCCGTCGGAAACCCAACGCGCCGGCATCTACGCCATGCGCATGGCGCTGGGACTATTGAAGAAAGAAGGCACGACCGAATCGATGGACGCGGCGCTGACGACGTTTAAAGAGCGCGACCAAATCGTTGCCTTAGAGGAGTGGCAGAAACTCGAGCGGCAGTTTATGTCGGTGGAAGAGTAATTCACCACGAAGGCGCGAAGGCCACGAAGTTCGGAAAAAGTATTCTTTTTTCTTACCTTCGTGCTCTTCGTGCCTTCGTGGTGAACAATCCGAATCCGAAACTTTGCGTCCTTTGCGGCTTGGCGCGAGGCAATTCCGCTTCGAATCTATTGCCCGAACATTTCGCGAAACTCTTTGATCGTCGCGTTGAATTGCGCGCCGGTTTCCAACGGGTTGATCGCCAGCTTTAATTTCGACTACTCCATGCGCGGCGAGTTAACCCTTGCGCCATTGAATGTCTTGTTTTGCGATGGCGCGCATATATTTTTGCGCCCGCTCGGGGCCCCAGGCTTTGTGCAGCGTGCCGTACCAGGAATATTGTTCCTGATCGATGGAAACTTTGCCCTTCCACTTGGAGTCGAGCTGAAACTAGTTTTTTGAACTAGACAACGCCGGGGCACTGAAGTATGGAGGACCTAACGTCGTAGCAAGGAGAATCCCATGGCCTTCAATCTCATCGAGACCACCATCGACCAAGTGCACGCCGCCTATAAATCCGGCGAGCTCACCTGCCGCCAATTAGTGCAGATGTACCTCGACCGCATCGACGCGCTCGACCAAAAGGGGCCGGCGATCAACTCGGTCATTTCGCTCAATCCCGACGCGCTCAAGGAAGCCGATCGCCTTGACGCCGCCTACAAAGCGTCCGGCCCGGTGGGCCCGCTGCACGGCATCCCGATCATCATGAAGGACCAGGGCGACGCGACACCGATGCCGACGACCTTAGGCTCGCTGCTGTTCAAAGACTACGTGCCGGCGCGCGATTCCTTCGTCGTCGACAAATTGAAAAAAGCCGGCGCGATTATTATCGCCAAAGCGACCCTCGGCGAGCTAGGCGGCGGCGACACCCACGGTTCCCTCTTCGGCTCTACGAAAAACCCCTACGACCTCGAACGCACCGCGGGCGGATCGTCCGGTGGCTCGGGCGCCAGCGTGTCGGCAAATTTTTGCACCGTCGCGGTCGGCCAGGAAGGCTTCGCGTCGATTCGCCGGCCGTCGACGTGGAACGGCGTCTCGGGCATGCGCCCGACGGCGGGGTTTGTCAGCCGCAGCGGCGTCTACGCCGGCTGGCCATCGGTCAACGGCTCGCTCGGACCCATGGCGCGCACGCTAACCGATCTCGCCAAACTGTTGGATGTCATGGTCGGCTACGATGCCGAAGACCCGGTCACCGCCCGGGCGGTCGGAAAAGTCCCCGACAGCTTCACCAAATTTCTCAACAAAGATGGCTTGAAAGGCGCGCGCATCGGCATCCTGCGCGAGTCCATGGGCTATGACGCCGAGCCGGGCTCGGAAGACTTCAACAAGATCGGCGAAGTGTTCGAGCGCGCCATTGGTGAATTGAAAGCCGCCGGCGCGGTGATCGTCGACCCGATCGTTATCCCCGATTTGAAAGCGCTGCTGGCTAAGCGGGCAGGCAGCTTCGCGGACGATGAAGAATCTTTCCGCAATTATTTTGGCCGCAGCGGCACGATGCCCTACGCCTCGCGCGCCGAGGCGATGAAGAATCCCGACTTCAAAAAAGTCGTCAAAGGCTCGCAGGACCGCTGGAGCCGCGATCCGAAACCGGAAGCCAACTACGGCTACCTCGTCGCCCGTGAGCAGCTCATGACGAACCTGCTAACCGTGATGGCCGACAATAAGCTCGACGCCATCGTCCACAAGTCCGTCGAGCACCAACCGACGCTGATCAAAGACGGCATCAACCCGCCCTACGTCGACCAAAAGGGCGCGCCGCACATCAATACATTCTTAGTTTACGTGCCGAGCGTAGTGGTGCCCGCCGGGTTTACCCGGGACAACCTGCCCGGCGGCATCACATTTTTGGGTCGCCCCTACGACGACGGCAACATGATCAAGTTCGCCTACGCCTACGAGCAGGCGACGCACCATCGCAAGCCGCCGGCGAGCGTTACCGGGCTGTAGATCTATTGACCCCAAAAGGAACATGCTTCGACAATCTCAGCATGAACGGGTCCGGGGAATTTACGCGCATTTTAATCCGTTCGTCCTGAGCCTGTCGAAGGACTCCAAGAGACGAGGTCCCATGAAATTCATGCGCTTATACGCCGGCAGCGATGGCCAGTCGCACTTCGAAGAATTCGACAAAGCCAAAGCCGCGCCATTTCTCAACGACACAAAAGCAGCAACGAGTTATCTCATCCGCGATGACTTCGCGCCCCATATCGTGAACTTTCATTGCGCGCCGCGGCGTCGCTTTGTCATCACGCTGCGAGGCAGCGTCAAAATAGGTCTGGGCGACGGTAGCAACGAGACCTTTCAACCCGGCGATATCTTTCTCGCCGAAGACACCACCGGCCAGGGCCACACGGCGACGCCGACGAATTGGATTAGACTGTACGTGAACCTCGACTGATCTTTGGAATCAAGTCGGAATCGGTAGGTTGGGTTAGCGCAGCGTAACCCAACGATTCTAATCTCGCTTTACGCCATGAACACAATTCGTTTCGTTGACACGACTTTACGCGACGGCCAACTGAGCCTCTGGGCGTCGAACATGACCACCGGCATGATGCTGCCGGTTGTCGAAAACATCGACCGCGCCGGCTTTGAAGGCATCGAGCTTTTGTCCTCGGCGTTTTTCAAAAAAGCCGTGCGCGATCTGAAGGACGATCTCTGGCAGCGCGCTCGTTTGGTTTCCCAGCGCGTCAAACAGACGCCGCTGCGCTCGATTCGCAGCCGCAGCATGCTCGCCTTTCAGATCACGCCGCCGGCGGTCGCCGAACTGTGGTTGGAACGGTTGGCCGCCAACGGCATCAACGAGCTGCGCACCTCCGACCCATCGAACACTCCCGAATACTGGTCGATCGCCGTTAAGACCGCCAATCAAGTCGGGCTGCGCACCATCCTGAATATTATTTATTCGATTTCGCCCAAGCACACCGACGAATATTTTACCGCGCGCTTCCGCGCCGCGGCCAAGCTCAAACCGTATCGGCTATGTTTCAAAGACCCGGGCGGTCTGCTCACGCCCGAAGCGACCAAGCGCCTAGCGCCGATTTTATTGCGTGAAGCCAACGGCATTCCCGTCGAGTTTCATACCCACTGCAACACCGGTCTAGGCGCGATCTGCTGCCTCGAAGCGATCAAAGCCGGCATCACGTCGATTAACACAGCGATCCCGCCGCTCGCCGACGCGTCGTCGAATCCGTCGATCTTCAATGTCGCCGCCAACGCCCGCGCCCTTGGCTATCGCACCGAAGTTAACGAAGAATTATTGAAGCCGGTGGAAAAACATTTCCGCGCCGTGGCGCAGGAACAGAATTTTCCCGTCGGCAAACCGTTGGCTTACGATGCCTTTCATCCGCTGCATCAGGTGCCGGGCGGCATGATTTCCAATTTCCGTTTTCAGTTGGGCAATCTCGGCAAGCTCGACCAGCTGCCGGAGGTGCTCGAAGAAGTCTCGAGCGTGCGCGCTGAGTTCGGCTACCCAATCATGGTGACGCCCTACTCGCAATTTTTCGGCGTGCAGGCGGCGATCAACGTGATGGTCGGCGAGCGTTACAAGCAAGTCACCGATGAAGTGCTGCTCTACGCGTTGGGGTTCTGGGGCAAAGAGGAAGCCGAATCCATCGAGCCAAACTTAAAAGACCGACTTCTGGCGACACCACGCGCGAAAGAATTGGCCAAGACCAAGGCCCCGAAGATGACGGTCAAACAATTCCGCGCCAAATTCGGCGGCACCGGAGTCACTGACGACGAAGCGATCCTGCGCTTCTTCGCCGGCGAAGAATATGTCGACGCGATGAAAGCCGCCGGCCCGGTGAAAGAGTATCGGCCCCAACAACACTCGTTGGTGTCACTGATAGAAGAGTTAGCGAGGCGAAAAGACTCCAACCAGGTCTATATCAAACGCGGTGATCTAACCCTGCAGCTGCGGCGCTAGCATAGTTAGTAGACGAACCCCATACAGCCATTCACCCGCCGCAAGCCCCTCAAAGCGCTGCGCGCCGAATCTTTGACGGCAAAAGAGCGACAGGCGATACCATCCAAGCAAAACTGACCCATGGTCCCGGCAACAACGCCGCCCTCGGCGGGCTCAAAGTTGCCGCACGGCCATCGGCCACGGAAGATTTGCACGAGATCCACGCGGAGTCTTTGATTCCTCAAGAACACCTCGAACCCATTCGCCAAGAAGCCAAGGTCATCACGGAAGCGGCGTTCAGCTTATGAAACGGTGCGGCACGGGCCTTGCGTGTTGCCACCACCAGGGGAGGAACAGCCATGGAACCGGTGGAATTACTCAGCGATGAAGCGATCGCGCAACTACAGCAGATGATGGAAACGCCGCTTGAAGATCAGGCGTCACATTTCGAACTAGCCCTACTCGGCAACATCCTGGAGAGCGGCGTTCAGTCACTGAAAAATGCTGCGAAAGACGAGAAAACCTGCGAAGTCGTCCTCTTCCAGATCATCAAGAACGCCTTCGTGCTCGGCCGCAATCACCAGGGGCAACTGCTCTAGCGCAAGGGAGCCAACTTTGTGACGGTTTCAATTGACCGGCGCACCTGTCGCTCTGCCAGCGTTGGTTTCTTTGCCGCTCTTTAGATGTAGCAACGGCGACGGTGTCAGCAGAGGCCGCAGCTTTTTCATCTGTTCCAGCGTCGAATCGATCATCCACTGCTCCGGCGCAATCGGCAGCGCTTGGTGCAGCAGTTCTTTAGATTTCTCTTCCTCATCGAGCCCCAGATACGCCTCGGCCATGGTCGCCAGCACCCAGTAGCGCGAGCGGCGATATTCCAGATGCGCCGGCGATTTCGCGTCCGGCTCGTTCGCCGGGCTGTTGTTCGTTAGCCAATCTTCACAAAGCG
Source organism: Deltaproteobacteria bacterium (assembly GCA_016874755.1). NCBI lineage: Bacteria > Pseudomonadati > Myxococcota > Myxococcia > Deltaproteobacteria bacterium. Next base: position 54,088 of record VGTH01000028.1, read on the forward strand.
CCAACACTTCCTGGCGCACGCGCCGCGCCTGCACGTAATCGGCGATCGCCTCGGCGGGGTCGAGGTGGTTCACCGCGCGGATGTTTAGCAGGTACGCCACGTTAATGCCGTTGTAGTAATCGTTGCGCAGATAGAAGCCGCGCCGATAGGCGCGCACCGCTTCGTCGAGATCGCCGGGATTTTTGGTTTCCTCCCAAAGATGTTTGTGGATCGAGCCCCACGGGCCGAGGGTCTCGGTGTCGTGGGAATTGTGCGGGTTCAAACTAACCAGCAGATCGCGCCCTTCGTTGAGCGCGTCTGTTGGCGTCGGATGCTTGCTTTTTACCGTCACCAGCGCCAGGCGATGGAGCACGTATGGATCTTCCGCAACCGGCTGAGTTTCCGACGCGGCAGATTTCCTCATATTGCGAATCACGCTCAGCAAACTCTTTGCGGCGTTGAAGTCGCCCTTCTTTTGCGCTTCGTCGACTTCTTGCATCACCGCGCTGTGCGTGGCCGCGACCATAAGGCTACTCGAAGAAGCGCGCCAATTCGCCGCTGCGCCGCCCGACTGTTCCACGTTGCTCTGTGCCGCCGCTTGAACCATCGCGGAGATGGACGGCGGATTGGGCCCTTTGAGAAAAGTATACACCGGGCTGTCTTCCGGACGCGGGGTCTTGTCCATGATTTCTTTGATCGCCTTGGTCAACGCCTCGCGAAAGCGCATCACCTCTTCGAAGCCAATGTCCTCGCCCAGGTGATGATACTGGCGCACGGCGACGTGGTTGACGTCGAAGGGAAACGCTTTGATGCCGTCCTCGGCGATCACTACCGTCGTGTAGGGCCGCAGAGCGTGGCGCACGCCGAGCTCATAGAAAGCGTTTTTGTTCGACGTCGACAGATCCGCCACCACCACATCGGCTTTTAGCAGTTGCTCATACATCGGCACATCGATGAGGCCGGAGTGGACGATCTCATCGGCGCGGATGCATTCAAGCTCCGCCGCCTGCACGGCGGGCTTGATCATGTTTCTGTAGGACTTGTCGAGATCGAGTGTTCGGCCGGTCTCGAAGTCAGTCTTCTTGCCAAACCCCATGACCACAAAACAAGTTCCCTTCGTATCTCTGCTGGCATCGGCCATATCCCGGTTCCTTCCCTGGTGGCGATCTAGTCTCGACTCGGGAGATTATAGCGCAACTTCGCTTCGGCAGGTAGGACAAACTAAATGGCAGGGAGCCAGAGAGGTGAGCGGAGCAAGCCGTTGTCCGGCTCCGAACTAGTGTAGTGTTTCAGTAATAACCGTGCTTATTGTTGTGACACGCTCGCCTGTTTTTCACCACGAAGATCACGAAGGGACACGAAGTTCGGAAAAGAATTCACTGTTTTCTTCTCTTACCTTCGTGTACTTCGTGCCCTTCGTGGTGAAAATCCCCCTTCGGGCTCCAGCCACAAACTTGGCATAAGGTACAATCAGCGTGAGACAGTGCACCAGTTCTCAGTGCTGCGAAACAAACTCGGCGATGGTTTTGTAGTTGCGCCGATTCATCACGCGCTCGACCCAGGCGCGGATGCGCGGATAGCGCGCCGGCAGGCCGACACCGAGATCGATCTGGCGCGCCATGTTGGGCGTAAAAGCGATGTCGGCGAGGCTGTAACTGCCGACCAAATAATCTTTGCCGGCAAGCTCGTCTTCCAAGCGTTGAAACATCGGTTGCAAGGAATCGAACGCTGCGTCGATCTTAGCGCGATCCCGTTCTTCCTTTTTCACGCCGCGCGTCGCCGCTGAGATCACTTTCATAGCCGGATAAAGATGATTGTCGCGAAAGTCTTCGAGCAGGCGCACCCTGCAGCGCGCGCCGACCTCCTTCGGCAGCAGCGGCACCTGCGGGTAGGCTTCTTCGAGATATTCATTGATGATCGTCGACTCGTAGATAACGATGCCGTTGTCTTCCATGGCCGGCACCAAACCGTAGGGATTGATCGCCAAATACTCCGGCCGCTTCTGCTCGTTCTTGCGCAGGTTCACCAGCACCGACTCGTAGGGCAGATTTTTTTCTGCCAGCACAAGCCGGACTTTCTGACAATTGCTCGACGGTGGATATTCGAATAAACGGATCATGCGTTGTCTCCGCTAAATGTTAGAAAAGCGGGCGACCGGCCGCTACGTAATGAGACCATGTCTCGAGTGTCATTCTGAGCCGAAGGCGAAGAATCTGCTTCGTGCAACCGCGCGCAAAAGCAGATCCTTCGCTTGCGCTCAGGATGACAAAACGACTAGTTTTCTCCATTGCCACACAGTCTCACGTTGCTGACAATTCGGCGTCACGGTTTGATCAACAGCGAATCCCGCGCCTCTTCCTGCTTGGCTTTCTCCTGCGACATGAAAATCGCAAAGCTCTTCTGCACGAGCCCGGTCAAAAACGACACATCGAGCGGCCCCGGGTCCCCTTCTTTGACTTGCAACGCGACAGCCAGCGCCAGTTTCGCTTGATCGGGCCGCTTGGTCTCATGAAAGTAGAGCGCCATATCTTCCATGCGCCGCGCAAAGCCGGCGCCGTTGTCACCGCTGCAGAGTTGTTTCACCGCATCGCGCACGATGGCCGATAGCCGCTCCTCCTTCTGCATCGGATTTAACACCAGCCGGCTGCTGCGCGCTTCGTCGATCTGGCCCAAAAAACCCTGCATCCACGCGTCGGTCAAAATCCAGTAGCGCAGCTCCGGCTCGCCCAATAATCGGTGCGAAGTCTCGCGCCAGCCGCCTTCGCGGGCATCGGCAGCATTCATGCGCTGATAGATCGGATGTTGTTGTTCCTTCGGTTTGCCAGTGCCGATCATCGAGCGCAGCTCATGAAAATTTTCCAAGCCGCTCTGGCCGCGCGCCTTGGCTCGCTCGTAGCCTTCGTAAAGAACATGGTCGGCATATTCCCAGGGAACCGCGATCATGCTCACGTCATGCTGCTCTTTGATCTCGTCCATCATACTGCGCAGCTCTTTGCGCTTCATATGCATGCCGCCGACGCGCAGCAGGCCTTGGCTGTCGTGCAGCATCGCCTGGATGACTTGCAGCCCATGGCCGGCGTGCGGCTTGACGACCCACAACAAACGCCCGCCGCCGCCATCGACCGCCGACATGTAGGCCTCGACTTCCAAGGACCGCTCGAAGATCGCCGGCTTGCTGTCGCCGGCCGGTTCCTCGGCAGCTTTGAAACCCTTTTGCGCCAACTTGAAAAGCGCGCGTTTGATTTCTCTCTTGGTGTCTTTGCTCGCCGCTGCGCCTTCTAATTCACGCAGTGCGGCCAGCGCAGATTCATCGGCAATCTTGCCGAGCAAGTAAGCCGCCGCGAGATCGGTCGCCGCTTCCCGGCCAAACGTTTGCTTTAGCTGCGAGATAGTTTGTGCCGAAGGGTTTTCCAGCGAAACACCGGCCTGCTTCAGTATATCGAGACCTCTCTTGAGCAGCTCTTCGTGAAGATCTTTCTTGGCCAAGTACGTTCCTTTCCAAGCAAAGTTGGCCTACAGATCGCACAATTCCACCGACTTTCCAACCGACCGAACTGTTGCCTATCGCCTCTCGTCGATTGCCTGCTCGATTCCTTGACTTGACGGTCGATGCCGGTTAAGTGATTGAGTTGATTCTGCAATTAGGAGGAAGAGTTATGGCAATGATCGAATCGCGGATCGATGGTGGCATCGCCGTTTTGGAAATCAACCGACCGCCGGTCAACAGCTACACCACCGAACTGTTAAAAGAACTGGACGCGGCGATACTCGACGCCCGTTTCAACGATGACGTGCATGCGATTGTTATCACAGGCAAAGTGGAAAAGTTTTTTTCCGCCGGCGCCGACATCAACATGCTCTCCAGCAAGTCCCTCGGCTTCAAGAACAACTTTGCGCTGCACGGCCATGAAGTCTTGATGCGCCTGGAAAACACGCCGAAGATCGTCATCGCGGCAATCAACGGCCACGCCGTCGGCGGCGGTTTGGAAATCGCCATGGCCTGCGACATTAGAATCGCCAAGAAAGAAGGCGGCCGGGTCGGCTTGGCGGAAATCAATTTGGGCGTCATGCCCGGCATGGGCGGCACCCAGCGCCTGCCGCGCCTGGTTGGCAAAGCCCGCGCCATGGAGCTGTGCGCCACCGGCAAAACCATCGCCTTTGAAGAAGCCCTCGACATGGGCCTGGTGCACTACATCTACGAAAAAGACGGCTTCATGGACCAGGTGATGGACTACGCCAAGCAATTCGTGGTGCCGAACAAGAGCAGCCTCGCCGTCGGCAAAGTCAAACGCGCCATCACCACCGGCCTTGAACTGTCGTTGCCCGACGGCCTCGCCTTCGAGCGCGAGCTCCTGGCGCAAACCTTCGGCAGCGAAGACGGGCAGGAAGGCGTCAAAGCCTATCTCGAAAAACGCACGGCACAATTTAAGGGCAAATAGGCTGATTCGTTTCGGGTTTCGCGTTTCGGGTTTCGAGTTTTTTGGAGCTCGGCCAGCTCGATCCTAAGGAACCCGAAACTCGCAACCCAAAACTCGAAACTCAATTGGAGGTTTTCTAATGGCCAAGATGTTCATCGGCGGCGAGTCCGTCGGTTCGGTAACCAACAACACCGCCGAAGTGCGCAACCCCGCCACCGGCGCCACCGTCGACACGGTTCCCCAAGGCAATGACCAAGATGTGCAGCAAGCGATCTCTGCTGCGGAAGAAGCATTTAAAGTTTGGTCGGACGTCTCGCCGGAGGATCGCGGCGTTGCGCTGACAAATGCCGGCGAGTTGATCAAGAAAAACGCTGGCGAGATTGCCCAACTCTTGACCCAAGAGCAAGGCAAGACGCTTTTCGAAGCGGGCTTGGAGATTCACCACTTAGTCCACGGCTTGGAGTTCTACGCCGGTCTCGCCTCGAAGGTCCGCGGCTCCCATGTGCCGCTGCCACAAAAAGGCGCCTACGGCATGGTCGTGCGCCAACCTATCGGCGTCTGCGGCGGCATCGTGCCGTGGAACTTTCCCTTGACACTGATGGGCACGAAATTGGGTCCAGCGTTGGCCGCCGGCAATACGATCATTATCAAGCCGGCCAGCACCACACCGCTGGCAACGATAAAAGTCATTGAGCTCATCGCCCAGGCCACCTTCGGTGAAGGCAAAGCGCAAAAGCAATTGCCCAAAGGCACCGTGAACATCGTCACCGGCCCCGGCGGCAGCGTCGGCGAAGAGCTCTTGCGCAACCCGCGCATTCGCCGCATCGCCTTCACCGGCTCGACGCCCGTAGGGCGCCACGTCATGGAGGTCGCCGGCCGCGAGATTAAACGCGTCACGTTGGAATTGGGCGGCAGCGATCCGATGATCGTCATGGAAGACGCCAATTTGGATTTGGCCGTGAAGATGGCCGACGTCGGCCGCTATTTCAATTGCGGCCAGATGTGTTTGGGCGTGAAACGCTTGTTCCTGCAGGAATCCATCGCCGACAACTTCGTCGGCGGCTTGGTCGAAATCCTCAAAAAGAAAACCGTCGGCAACGGCATGAGCAAAGAGACCCGCATGGGGCCGATTCACGTCGGCTCGCAGCGCCAGGAAGTCGAAGAGCAAGTCGAAGACGCGAAATCGCGCGGCGGCAAAGTGCTGTTCGGCGGCGAGCGCCCGAAGGGCGGCGACTTCGACAAAGGATTTTTCTATCTGCCGACTTTGATGACCAACGTGCCGGAGGATTCCCGGCTAACGAAAGAAGAAGTTTTCGGCCCCGCCCTGCCGGTTTATACTTTCAAGACGCTCGATGAAGCGTTGGAAAAAGCCAACTCTTCGGAGTTTGGTTTGGGCTCGTCGATCTGGACGCGCAACCTCCTCCACGCTAACAAGGCGATCGACAAGCTGCAGGCCGGCAACGTCTGGGTCAACTCGCTGCACTACGGCTACGACGAGCTGCCGTTTGGCGGCGTGAAGTCGAGCGGCGTCGGCCGCGAGCATGGCCCGGAAGCGCTCGATTATTACCTCGAGCCCAAGGGCGTCGTGGTCGTCAACGTCTAAGCCAACACTTGTAAGGGCAGGCCTTGTGCCTGCCCTTACAGAAACGGGCGACCACCGGAAGTCGCCCCTACAACCACTTCTAACGCCCTTTTGACAACCCAACCGACGATCACATAACGTAGTCACAAATTCGCCGCCCACAGAGGAGGTTTCCATGTTTGCCCAACTAAGACATATGGCCATCGTCAGCAGCAACTGCGACCAGGAAGGCGATTTCTATCGCGACGTTTTCGGCTTGAAACGCTCGGCCCTGCAACGCGCCGGCGGAGCGGTCGTCGTCGGTGACGGCTATGTTGGGTTGAACCTAAACCCGCGCGCGCCGGGGCGCCAAGCCGGTTTCGATCACTTCGGCTTCGAGGTTCAAGACGTTGAAGTAGTCTTCGCGCGCCTCAAGGGAAAATATCCCAAATGCGAAGTGCTGAAACGCCCAAGCAACCGTCCCTTTGCCGGCATCAGCATGCACGACCCCAACGGCAATGTGTTCGATTTGTCGCAATTGAACATGGAAAATCGCCGCGACATTTACACCGATAAGGTCGAAGAGCGCAAACGCCGCGTCGGCCATATCGCCCTGCGCTGCGTTGATGCCGACCTGTGCGGCGAATTTTATCGCGACGTGTTCGAGCTCAAAGAATTGGAAAAGCCATCCGGCGATCCCAACCACTATCTATCGGACGGCAAAGTAACTTTGGCGGTCATGCCCTGGAAGATTTCCGATTTCTATGGCTCAGGCATCGAACGGCCGGCGTTGGATCACATCGGCTTCAAGGTCGAAAGCATGTCGGCCTTCAAAGCCGACTTGGAAAAATACTCGGCAGCCTATTTCAAGCAGGAAGATCGCCCGGAAAAAAATCCTGAGCGCGAAGTGCGGCGCCAATTATTGGCGAAGTTTCCGCTGGGCCAGTTTCAGATGTCCGACCCTGATGGCGTGCTGATCACGGTATCTGAAGCCTAGCCTTCATTGCGATGACTAATTAGGGGCGAGGTCCAGCGGGCCTCGCCCTTTTTATTTTCCCTCAGTGGCTGCGCTTAAACTGCTCTGTTGATCGCTTTCCGTTTTGACCAGCGCCCAGCCAGCAACCCTGCTGCCATTGCCAAAACGAATATCACCATCGCCGGCGCCATCGCCGACACCGGCGGCTCCACGCCGGTGACGTTAACCACCTGGTCGGCCTGCACGGCTGGCCGCCCCAGCTGCTCGGCAATGGCGCGGACCCGATGCTCCGCGCCATCAGCGAACTGAAAGTCCATAGAGAACGCTGGCCCCACCCAGATCTTGTCGACGGCAAAAACTGTCTTCTGCTTCTCCAAATGGGTGATCGTCAAGGTCAGCAAAATCGGCAAGATTTTGCCCAGCTCGGCATCCGGCAGACGCCAGCGAATCGAGCTCATTTTGCCAACCGTCGCCGGCGTAACCGCGATGGCCTCGGATGCCGGCGAGCGCGCCGGCGTTTTATCGTGCGCGGCGAGCGACGCGGCTCCGAGCAACGCCAGCACGACCAGCGCCGCCGGCGCGCTTACGCCGGTAAAAATGCGCCCGGCGATCAGCCCGGCGCCAAATAGCAGCAACAAAAAACCGCTTAAGAAAACCCACTTTTTTTGATTTTCGCGCACCGAGAAATCGAACGACTGGCTGGCAATCTTCGCGCCTTGTTTCTCGACGTCGACATAAAGGCGGTACTCACCACGGACTGGCAGCAGATATTTCCATTCCGCCCGTCCGCGAGTCAACGGCAGGGTCAAATCTAACAACCGCGTGCCTTCGACGATCGGATAGTCGGTTGAAAAAACCCGACTCGGCGCTGGCGCATCGAGTCGGAGACGGACGCTGCCACCCTCGACGCCTCGGCCATCGGCACCCGTCACTAAGACGGAAAAACTAGCCGGATCGGCAAAAGGTCGTAGCAACTCGAAGCGCGGTGCCGATTTGAAATAAACGTTAAAAGTCTCGGCGTGCGCCGCTAGCGTCGCAGAGGCCAGCGAAAACAGGAATGTCGCGAAAAAAAGCGCTTTTAGTGACAAGGCACCACGGCCAACGCATGTCTAACATTGTGCATGACATCGTGAATCGCCGGATAATGCGCCGCAAGCAGAACGTAGAGCGTCACCGACGATGCCAGCAGAAAGGCGCTTGAGAGCAGCGCGAAAGCCATCGGGTCAGACAGTCCGGCAACATAACGACCTACAGCTATTCGTTCCATCTCTTCCCTCCTGAACGGCCTGCTTCGCATTGTTATCCCAACCAGATTTTCTGTCAAGCAAATCGTTGCAGAAAAAGTTTAGAACGATGGATGCCGAGGCTCGGCTCGAACGCTGTCAGACTTTTTTACGGACAAAAAGCAAATTGCCACCCAAAAACTTAAATCACAGACTCAGGTGATTTTCTCTAAAATCTTTTTACGGAATAATAAAATCGCTTTCTATCAAGACGAGACTAAGCAAAAACGCAGTCGCAGAAAAATTTTAAAAAAATTTTCGTCAACTTCGAAAAAAATATTGACTGCGAAACGATAACAGTTTAAAAACTTTTCCATGGTTTTAGCATCGGGAGACGACATCAAGAGTGCCGCAGAACAAATCGCCGAACTTTCCCGTTCTGCTCCCAATTTGAAATTATCACGTGAAGCTTTTCTCCGGGCGTACGTCGGCGACCTGGAAATGAAAGTCATTCCGTGGCAAGAGCTCTGGACCTTGCTGCGCAACGCCAAAATGCGCGGCCATGCGTCAATGATCGAGAGTTTCTACGACGCGCTTTTCCGCGAAGCACGCTTCGACGACGCCGGCGTGTGGACTCCGGCCGCGAAACAGCCGCTCTGATTCACTCTGCTTTGACCTGCGCGCACCCGCCCGCAGCCACCCCATTTCTGTTAGCGTCACGAACCAACCGTGGTTTCCCACACAACCACCAGCGCCTTTGGTGTTTGCGCTCCGCAGCCGATGGTATAGCAGCGCTCTCAACGGCGAACGTTGCCCGCCGATACAGCAGCCGTTGGATAAAATCTCTGGGGAGAAAAAGTGGCGGAGAGAGAGGGATTTGAACCCTCGGTACGGGGTTAACCGTACACACGATTAGCAATCGTGCGCCTTAGACCACTCGGCCATCTCTCCGTGCTGAGGTGGATGAGTTTTCCGAACGTCGCAAGTCGCGACGGCGCGAAAAATTTGACTTGCTGAAGATAACACAGCGATGGCAGATTTTCCACAATTGCGCCGGTGCTTGTCCGCCCACAAAAAAAGGGACGGCGCGATTTGTTGCACCGTCCCTTTTTTGCGCTTACGCGAAAAGCCGTTTACCCTTCCCAGATCGGCTTGACGAAGGTATCAAGCCACTGCTTGGGATTTTCCAAGAACAGCTTGTCGTTGACCGGTACCGTTGATGTCCCTTTGGGGAACGCCGACTCCACCGCGGTCTTGGACTTGAAGTCCTTACGCGACGATTCGCGGCCGATGCCATCGATCACTTTCTGCCCTTCCTGCGAGATAGCCCACTCGGCAAAGAGCTTCGCCGCGTTGAGATTCGGCGCTTTGGCGTAGATCCCCGCTTGGCGCGGGAAGACCACGGGGCCAACGGTTCTGACGTAATCGATCGGCGTACCCTTGCCGATCTCTTCGATAACGTCATGCAGCAGCGCCGGCATGCAGATGGCGTATTCTCCGGCGATCACCAGCCGGAACATGGCGCTCGTGCTCTTGTGCACCGGCACGCCCAATCCTTTGAGGCCTTTCAGAAAATTATTGAACCGGGTCTCGTTCTTCCATTGCTCCCGTAGACCGGCGAGCATGGAGCTCAAAGGTCCGGCGCGCATCGGATCGTCCAACGCGACCATGCCTTTGAACTTGGGATTGGCGACGTCTTCCCAGCTTTTCGGTGCATCGGCGGCTTTCAACTTCTTGGTGTTGAAGGTCAGCGCCTGGATCTGCAAGCTCACCGTCGGCATCGTCGGATCGTGCAAGACCAAGATGTTCTTCTGCACCGTTTCATAGTTGGTCATCGCCCCGGCGGCGCGCAGCACCGCCGGCGCGTTGTCGGATAGGATGGTATCGACGCTCGCCTGGCCGCCCTGAAATTCCGTTAGCACACGGGTAACGATCTCTGGATTACGCGCCTGCCAATAGGTCACCTTGATACCGGGGAAGCGTTTCGAGAACGCCTCGCCGATGGTTTTGAGATGCTCCACATCCCAAACCGAATAGATGATCAGATTGCCTTCCTTCTGCGCCAGCGGATAAAGCTCCTTGGCGACTTTCTGATAGGCCGCTTCGGCCGCGGCCACCTCGCTCGCCAGGCTTTTCGCCGGCGCGGCCTTGGGCGCCGCCTTCTCGGCGGCCTGCAAGTTACCACCTAGAATGAAGAAACCGGCGAGCGCCAGGCCGCCCCATCGTGATCCGTTCGTGAACATCATTAACATCCCCCTTTGCCTAGTTTAGACGAATTAGACTTTGGTTGCTTCACAGACTGAACTTCATTTTGAACGCCAGCTTTGCCACCGATACCGCGACGATCAAGATGATCAAGTAGATCACCCCGCCGGCGGCCGCCTCGGCCCATTGACCGACACGGAAGTACTCGAACAACGTCACCGGACCGTACTCCAAACCCGGCGCGGTCAGCAATATCGCCACGTCGACGTTACGGACGGTCTCGATAAAGATATAGAACAGCGCTCCGCCCACCGATGGCTTGAGGATCGGCAGCGTCACTTTGAAAAACACATGACGCCACTTGGCGCCGTGGACCCAGGCCGCCTCGTCGAGCTCCTTGTGGATGTTGACGATGGAGCCCGAGGCATTGCGAAAGGCGTAGGGAAAGTAAGCGACGAACAAGCCCAGCCCCAGCGCCCACAGACTGTTATAAAGCGGCGTGCCGAGAAAGATGATCACCAACCCCACCGACAGCACCAGGGGCGGAAACGCCAAGGGCAAGGTGCCGATGAACTCGAAGACCTTCGTGCCCACCGCTTTGGTACGGTAGATCGTGAACGCCATGATGATGCCGAAGAACACCGTCACCACGGCGATGACGATCGACAACACCAGCGAATTGTACAGCCCGTTGACGAAGCTGGGGTGCCGCATGACCTTGTAATAGTTGTTCATCACCGCGTTGGCCGGAAACGCCATGAACGTTTCATAATCGTAGTAAGGAATCATCGACACCACGATCAGGACGATGAACGGCAGCAGGATGCTCACCATGAAGTAGAAAAATACCGTGATGAACGTGACGTACCTCCACGGGCCGATATCGATCACCTTGACCCGATAGCCCTTGCCGGTGATGGTCGCGTAGCGCTCCGAGAAGCGAGTCGCGCGCACGTAAAAGTAAAGCGTGACGATCGACATAACGACGAGGACCACGCTATAGGCCGTGGCCAACCCGGTATTGAACTCCAACGCCATCGAGTCATACACCCGGCTAACGAAGACTTTGATGTTGGCCGGAGTACCCTGGAGCACCGGCGTCTCGAAAGAGCGCAGTCCGCGCAAAAAATTCAGCACGAAGGCCGAAAGAAACGCCGGGATCGCCAGCGGGAATGTGATCTTCAGCATGGTATTCACCGGCCTACTGCCGGCGATATAGGCACTCTCTTCGAGCGATGGATCGAAGGAAAGAAACACGGGGAGTAGGAATAGGTATCCCAAAGGCACACAGGCCAGACCGAAGGTCCAGATCATGCCGATCATGCTAAAAGCGTTGAACACAGGGAAATCAATGCCGAAGTACTGATTCAGAATGCCGTTCAAGATGCCCGACTTGGGTGCAAGCAGCAGAATCCAGGCGATGTTATCCATGACCGGCGGCATCAAGATCGGATAGAGCGGCATCAGCTCCACCAACGCTTTGCCCGGCGTATTGGTGCGCGCCACGATCCAGGCCAAGAGCCCGCCGAGTCCGGTGCCCAACAGCGCCGAACCAGCGGCGTAGATCATCGAATTGTTGAGCATCGCCCAAATATCTTTGTCGCCGAACACGCGCAGATAGTTGGCGGTGTTCAGTCCGACGTTGAAGCCGAGATTGCCCGAGGTGAAGCTCCGCCAAAACACGATCACCACGGGCGTGATGATCGCCGCACCGGCAACCACGCTGGCCAAGAGCGGCACCACCGACCCTTGGCGAAAACCGAGCTTAATGGATTTCCAGCTAGCCAACCCTGCTCCTTACAATCCGGATAGAAGTGAAAGTCCTCGGCGCGCGGTTTAGTTGCCGACGATGACGCTGAGTGCCGACTTATCGATGGAAACGTACGTGTTACCGGCTTCGCCGTCGACGTGGATCATCGGGCAAAGCTTGTGCGAGGTTACGACCAGTTCGCGCGAACCGATCTGGACGCGGTGATCGGTGAGCCCGCCGCGGAACTCGCGGCCAATCATCTGCCCTTCGAGGACATTCTCCGTACCCTGGGGAAAGCGCTCATGGCTCAAGTGGATTTCGTTCAGCCGCAGCACCAGCTTGCAGGGATCTCCGGCCGCCGCCTTGGCCCTGAGCGGCGACACCAGCGTCGCGTTGTTGAACTCCGGGATCGCCACCACGCACTGCTGGTCCTCGACCTTGACGATCTTGCCGTCGATCAACGACGCATGGCCGATGAAAGACGCGACAAAGGGATGGGCCGGATGATTGTAGATCTCGTCCGGCGAGGCGTACTGGAGAATCTTGCCGCTTTCCATGACGACGACCGCATCGGAGATGGTAAACGCTTCGTCCTGATCGTGGGTGACGTAGAGCGCGCTGATGCCGACCTTCTTGATCAGCTTGCGCAGCTCGCCGCGCATCTCCTCGCGCAGCTTGGCGTCGAGATTACTCAGCGGTTCGTCGAGCAAGATCAATTGCGGCTCGAGCGCTAGACTGCGCGCCAGCGCCACACGCTGCTGCTGGCCGCCGCTCAACTGCGACGGGTAGCGGTCTTCGCGACCGCCCAGGCCGACCAGATCCAGCGCGCCCAACACCCGTTTTTTGGTTTCCGCTTCCGGGATTTTCCGTAGATTAAGACCAAACGCGACGTTCTTGAACACGGTCATATGCGGCCAGAGCGCATAATTTTGAAAGACGAAGCCGATCTCACGCGAGTAAGGCGGCACGAGAACGCCTTGTTCAATGGAAGTTTGAAGCTTGCCGGCGATGGAGATCGACCCGGCGTCGGGTATCTCCAGACCGGCAATGGAGCGCAAGAGCGTCGTCTTGCCGCAGCCCGAAGGGCCGAGAAATGAGAGAATGCCTTGGTCGAACTCGAAGCTGACGTTGTCGAGCGCTTTGAGGTCCTTGTAGAGTTTGGTAACCCCTTCGACTTTCAATATGGCCATGGGTCGCTTTCGCTTTACCGCAAAGTCTATGCCCCAGACCGAACGCCTTGCTGTTAAGACTTTAGTCGGCCCGGTTGCAGGCAAATAGAATCATTTCAATAGGATAAAGTCCAGGGGTTCTCCGCGGTAACGGATGGCTTTCAGATCAATAACCGATTCGCTGGCAAAAACTTAGGCAGCGACCACCAAGAAACTGAGCACCCGGAGTGTTCCCACCTGGGGGGGTTGGAGTGTGTTATTTATCTTCTTACTGTTGCCTGTCGCCTCGCGCCTGGCACCTATTTCAATTTGTACTTGCGTTCGATCTCGTCGACGTAGCCGCTTTGCACGACTTTTTGCAGAATGCGTTGATCGAGCAGGTCCTCGACATTAAAATTTCTTATCTTCGGATCGCGCAGGGCGATCACGTCCTGGGCGGTTTTCAACCCCTTCGGGGTGACGAACGTGTAGGGCGTCAACTCCTCCAGGAGAAACTTGTAACCGGTCTCCGCCAGCGCGCGGTCCAGCTTGAGATATTTCTGCAAGACCGCCACGCCGCGCTCTTTCTGCGAGCGCATATACGCGCTCGCCTCGATCAGCGCCTTGATCATGCTTTCGACGGTCTGCGGATTTTTCTGGACATAGGATTCGGTGCTCATGAAGGGGCTCGACGGCAAGGCGATTCGAGTGGTCAAGTCGAGCAGCACTTTGACGCCTAGCCCTTGCAGTCGCGACGACTGCAGCTTATCGAGCGGCGCGGCGTCGATGATGCCGCTGGCCAGCGATTGGGCGATCACCGTGCTGTCGCCGATGGCTTGAATGCTGATGTTGTCTTTTTGCGGGTCGAGTCCCATTTCGCGCAGCGATAAAATCGCCAGGCTCCACAAGAGCCCGCTAAAATCCTGCACGCCGACTTTCTTGCCGCGCAGATCGCTCGGCTTGGTGATCGACGGCGCGACCAGAAAATCGTAAGCCGCGCGCTCGGCGAACAGCGAAAGGACGATCTTGAGCTTGGCGCCCTGGGCCGCCGCCGAGAGCATGCTCGTGGCGCTGCCGCGGACAAACTGCACTTCGTTGGCGACCAAGGCTGAGACCTGCAGCGGCGCGCTGCGCACGGCAACGAGATCGACGTCCAGTCCGTGCCTGGCAAACAGCCCCTGCTCTTTGGCCAGCCACACCGGACTGCCGGAAGCGGACACGCCGGAGTATGCGATGCGCACTTGCTCCGCCTGCGCGGGCAAAGCGTAGAGAAGCATCGTCAGAATCAACCAGCATCGTTTTGCCACCATGAGCGCACCTCCTTGGCAGACCTTCTGTAGCAAGGGCTAACTTACTGGAGTTGGCGGCGCGCTGCAAGGAAATTTTTTACTCGGCCTTTTTCATCTGCAGCGAGGTCCACAGCGGCACGATCGTCATGGCAAAGGCGATCACGTAAGTCAGGTTCATGGCGGAGACAAACACCGGCCCATTGGCGGGATCGGGCGCCGCCCCGGACAGGCCGGAATAGTATTGAAACCCCAACGTCAGCAAAATACCGCCCAGCGAGATGCCGAGCATGTGGCCGAAGCCAAACACGGCGTTGAACAGACCGATGGCGGTGCCCCAATGTTCCTTGGGCAGCGAGCTGATGATCGCCGCCTGTGACGGCGTGTTGAAAAACGCCGAGCCGATGCCCAGGAGCGCCAACAAAAACGCCGGCAAAAACCAGTGCGAGTCGGGCCGCAGCGCGATACCGATCAAATAGGAAACCATCGACATCAGCACGCCAGCCACCAGCAACCTCCGCGCACCCAAGCGATCGGTGAGCGTGCCGGTCACCGGCGCCAGCACCATGCTAAACAGCGACGGCGCAAGAAAGATGATGCCGATGAAAGTCGGCGATAGTTTCAAGACATCTTGCAGATAGAAAGGCGCAATGAACGATACGATGCCGTGGGCGATATTGGCGAGCAGCAAGCCAACCGAACCAAAGGCGTAGGTGCGGTTGGAGAACAAGGACAGATTGATCATTGGACTTTCGGTCCTTTTCTCGTGCACCAGAAAACGCCAAACCAAAAAGACAAACACCGCGGCCAACAGGAGCGGCGCGCCGCCCGGCATCGCATGGGCAATCTTCTGATCCATCAGCATGGTGACAACGACGGTCAGCACGATGAACAGCGTGGCGCCCCAATAATCGATGGTTTGCGTGCGGCCATGGGTCGGCGCATCGGACCGACCGGTGGTGAAGCAGAGCGTCATGCCGACGATGCTCGGCACGAATAAACAAAAGAACACGCCGCGCCAGTGAATCCAGTCGATGATCAACCCGCCCAACGGCGGCCCGATGGAGAAGCCCATTTGATGCGACATCGCCATGAGCCCCTGTGCTTTCCCTTCGGAACCCTTGGGCATGGCGCGGAAACCGAGCGTCCGCGCCGAGGACTGAATCATCGCCGCGCCGACTCCTTGCAAGAAGCGAAAGAAAATTAGCTGCAAGACATTCTGCGAGAAGCCGCAGAGGATCGAGCCCGCCGCCATGATACCCATGCCGGCGCCGAATAGTCTATTGTGGCCGTAGATGTCGCCCAGCCTGCCGGTGATAACGCCAAGGCCGATGCCCGCCATCTGATAAACGATCAATGCCCAAGAGATGCCCAGCATGTCGGTGTTCAACGCCACAGCCAGCGTCGGCACCGAGATCATGAAAACCCGCGTGGAGATGCCGGCAACGGTAACGCCGATGATAGAATTAATCAGCGTCAGCCGGCGGCTGCGCTCGGAGATGACTTCGTCGTTCATAGTCAATTCTGTACCGCGGTGGCGAACACGGGGGCGGCGTTTAACCGCCAAAGGCGTTTCGTGGTGAGCAAAAAGACGCGCGCTGAAGTGAATCGCCGGCGATCGATAGAGGCACAGAAACTTTTGCCGGGACAACGTGCCGATCGGTAGTTCAACTTCTCTGGCACGCCTCAGCGCGCCCGGATGATGAGCATCGGACTTCGGCTCTGCTGCACGATCTTTTCGGTCACGCTGCCGAGTACCCAACGGGTCAGGCCGGAGCGGCCGTGGGTGCACAAGGCGATCAGGCAATCGGGAGTTTGCCCCGCCAGCTCGAGGATTTTGTCCGCCGCGTCGCCTTGCAGCGTTGCGGTACGGAGCTTCGCCACGCCGCGGTTACGCAGCTCGGCTGCTTTGGCGGCAAGATAATCATCGGCTTCGCGGCGCGTTGCCGCTACCAGTTGTTCGTAGGTTGGAATAAACGCCGCACCCGCCGGTTCATCGGCGCTCCGGTAATACGCCGTCGCCGGCAGCTCCCATGCACGAGTGAACAACCACCGCCTAAAAGGCGGTGGCATCGGATAACGGACTGAAAGTCCTGGTTCCGGCTAAGAGCCGGCTCAAAGTCTCCGCCCTCAGGGGCGTTTGTAGACGGCCTTAACCGTCTACTTTGAAGTCATCATCTCGATCATGAATCTGATTCGCTATATATTCTGCTATGAC